>NZ_CEYAEZ010000079.1:0-10012 GCF_982781345.1 Desulfovulcanus sp. | reverse complement strand
AAAATTTGGCCAAAATTTGCTAAATTTTGGCGCTTCCGTGGAAACTTGGGTTAAGACTTATTCGAAAAAAGCCAGGTCCTGTGAGCATATTCAGGTTTTGGCTCCAAAATTGACGGCCGAAGAATTGCAAGGATGTTACGAGTGTCACACCACTGGTTATAACAAGGGTGGATTTATATCCTATGAGAAAACCCCTCATCTTTCAGATGTGGGCTGTGAGACTTGCCATGGCCCCGGGAGAAAACATATTGATGCCAGCGGTGACCCCAGTTTGATCAAGGGTGATATTTCACAGGATGAGTGTAGTTCTTGTCATAATGAAGAGCGAATAAAAACTTTTGATTTCAAACCTCTTATCTATGGTGGAGCTCATTAAGTCGTTAAGTGTTATAAAGGCTAAAGGAACAATTTTTGCATTCAACGTTTTTTGTCTTTTGCCTTTGATCCTGGCCAAACACATTAAAGAGGAATAAGATGATTAATAAAATTAAACAAAACTTAAGCTTAAAAACCGGGTTGTTAGTTACTTTTATCTCTCTGTTAATCTTTGTCGTTATTGTTTGGTTGATGGCCTTTATGGAAAAAAAGGTCATGTGTAAGGAACTCCAGAAAGACATGAGCAGATTGGCTGATGTCATGGTGATGTCTATTGAAAGACCCATGCTTATCGGAGACGATGAGGGAACTCGGGAGGAGTTCAAATATTTGGCAGAACAATTTAATGATGTACACATGTATTTAATGGATTTTAAAGGTAATATTACCTACAGTACTGATGAGAGTGTGGTACGTAAAAATTTGGCTGAAGTTTTTAGTCAACAAGATTTACTGAATTACGTTGGAGAAGGGCTGAAGAAACTCACCAAAAAAACTAAGTTGACTAAAATTAACGGCCAGGATTTTTTTCTCCGGGTCATGTCTATCCCCAATAAACCCGCATGCCATCATTGCCATGGCTCTTCCAAGCCTATTCTGGGCGAAATGTTGGTTTTGCAGGATATTTCCTCGGCTATGAGCAAAATTGACAAACAGATTATTTTTGTAGGGGCAATTTGCGCCTTGGCCTTAGTGATCTTGGTGACCACCCTCAATATTTTTATTCGTAAAGGAATAACATTGCCTGTGACTTTGCTTGCCCAGGCCAGTGAGAGAGTTGCCCAAGGTGATTATAATGCCCAATTCACAGTTGATAAGGCAGATGAACTAGGTAAATTATCTCAAAACCTGGGGAGAATGCTCGATACAATAAAAAGAGAACTGGGGTTTTCCAAGGGTATCCTAACTGCCATGAGCGTGCCGTGTTTTGTTATTGATGCCAGCGGCAAACTAAGCTTTTCCAATGCAGCTACACTTGAACTTGTGGGTCTGAAGGGAAAACCGGAAGATTATTATGGTCAGACCGTTGGTCAATTTTTTTATAATGATGCCAGCAGAAAGTCTTTAACCGAGCAGGTTATGGAGACGGGGAAGCCTTTAGTTAAGCACGATTTTGAAATGGTTAACCGTCTAGGACGAAAGCTTTACTTGCGGGCTGATATAGCCCCGTTATACGATTTGGACGGTGATACCCTGCTGGGAGCATTTTCTATCATCACAGATTTAACAGCTATTAAAGAGCAGCAAAAAGTCCTTGAAGCCAAGAACGAGGTTATTGCCAAAACAGTTAAGGAAGCCGATGCCATTGCCGAGCAAGTATCTTCTGCGTCTGAAGAGCTTTCAGCGCAAATTGAAGAAGTTACAGAGGGAACAAACTCGCAAAGACAAATGACATCAGAGGCAGCAACAGCCATGGAGCAGATGAACGCCTCTATTTTAGAAATAGCCAAAAATGCGTCTGATGCGGCTAAACTCGCTGAGTCAACAACGGAACAAGCTTTACAAGGAGCCAAGGTGGTAAATGAGGCTACTAGTTTGATCAACAAAGTGGCTGAACATGCACAAGAACTTATGCAGGATATGGCAGAGTTAGGAAGGCAGGCCGAGGGTATTGGTCAAATCATTACAACTATAGAAGATATTGCTGATCAAACCAATCTATTGGCCTTGAACGCAGCCATTGAAGCGGCAAGGGCAGGTGACGCGGGCCGAGGTTTTGCAGTGGTAGCTGATGAGGTTAGAAAGCTGGCTGAAAAGACCATGGGAGCGACCAAGGAGGTGGCTCAATACATTGGCAGTATACAGGAAAGTACTAAAAAAAATATTGCCAATACTGAAAATACAGTGAGCTTTGTAAAGACCAGTACCGAAAAAGCCAACGAGTCCGGACAAGTGCTGCAAGAAATTTTGCGTTTGGTGGAAATGACAACTGACCAGGTACGAGGTATAGCCACTGCTTCTGAAGAGCAATCAGCAGCTTCAGAACAGGTTAACAGATCAACTGAAGAAATTAACCGTATAACTTCTGAAATAGCCGAAGGCATGAACCAGAGCAACCAGGCTGTAGCTGATTTGGCCAAGTTGGCCCAGGAGTTGAAGCGTCTTATTGAGGAACTGCAAAAGGTTTAAAGGTTAATAATCAAAAAGGCCGGTCAGAGACCGGCCTTTTTGATTTCAATGGCTTGGGAGTCTAGGACGATGCCTTACCCTTTGCTGCATGCAGTACGTAAGTCATGTTGTCTTACCTGTAGATGGCTATCAGAATTGGTACGGTACTCACCTCCACAACCTCCTGTTTTCCCCTCAGCTTCTTCATTTTTCACAGTACTAAGCAGATAAGCTTATCGACCCGGAAAGCAGTTTGGACTTTCTGCGTGTCACCAGAGCATTCTTTTGATCAAAAATCAAAAATTTTTTCCCATTTTGTTTTACAAGAGACTGATTATCAATGTGAGGTATAAAAAAAATTTCTTGTTTGTCCTTTATTAATTTTTTTCACTTCACTTTATGAGAAATATAGAGTATATTAAGAGTAATATTTTCGCTTGGGGATTGATGTCGAAGGTAGCCATTCATGTAACCCAATTGACCATTAACCTAAAGTTGGGATACAAAGAAAAAAATTTTGGGCATTAAGCTATCCCTAAGTTTATATTTTTAAGTTTATACTTAAGAGGAGGGCAGAGGTGAACTGGCAAACGTTAGTTGGAACAAGTATTGTACTGCCAATGCTAGCGGGGGTTCTGACCCTGCTTAACATGGCGGCGTGGCGAAAGCTTGTGGTTATAGCCTCAGGCGTGATTTTGACTGTTGTCTCTTTGTTTATGTATGCCCACGGGCCTTTTACTTTAGAGCCCGGCTTGGGTCAGACTAATTTCAAGTTGGATTCTCTTATCGCTGTCCTGGATTTTGCTCTTCTGTTTTTCATTTTGTTTTTGGGCTTTAAGCTCAAAAATAAAAAGATAATAATCTTGACCATTCTGCAAATTGTCCCGCTAGCTATTGTAGAATTTTTTCATGGCGAAAGCCAAAGCTTAGCTGAGCCTTTGTTTGCAGACCAGTTCTCACTTATGATGGTCCTGATTGTATCTATTATTGGATCATTGATTTGTATTTATGCCCTGGAATATATGCGCATCCACGAAGAGCATTTGCACCTGGAAAAGTCACGGCAGGGAAGATTTTTCTTTTTCCTGCTTGTATTTCTGGGGGCAATGAATGGCTTGGTATTAAGTAATAATTTATTGTGGATGTACTTTTTCTGGGAAGTGACCACATTATGCTCGTTTATGCTCATTGGACATGACGACACGGAAGTGGCCAGGGAAAACTCCCAGCGAGCTTTGTGGATGAACTTGTTGGGGGGAGTGGCATTTATCTTTGCTTTGTTGGTGTTAAGATTTAAAGGTCTACCGCTAGAGATTACATCTTTGTTGAGCGGTGGAAAAGTAGCAGGAATTCTTCTGGCCATGGCCCTTTTATGTGTAGCCGGGTTTACCAAATCCGCTCAGGTTCCTTTCCAAAGCTGGCTTACCGGGGCGATGGTTGCTCCAACGCCTGTTTCTGCTCTTTTGCATTCATCTACCATGGTTAATGCTGGTGTATATCTTATTTTGAGGATGGCTCCCATTTACCAAGACACCTTGTTTGGCTCATATGTGGCCTTTTTTGGAGCTTTCACTTTTATCGCCACTTCAACTTTGGCTTTAAGTCAAAAGAATGGCAAAAAGATTCTGGCTTACTCCACAATTGGTAATCTGGGAATGATTGTTGCTTGTGCTGGGATAGGAACCCCAGCAGCCATATCCGCCGGTATTTTGCTCATTCTTTTTCATGCTCTGGCCAAAGGTCTTTTGTTTATGTGCGTAGGCACAATTGAACAGAAGATTGGCAGTAGAAATATCGAAGATATGCGCGGATTATACGCTAAAATGCCAAAAACAACCCTGATAACTCTTTTAGGCATGGTAACCATGTTTTTGCCTCCTTTTGGAGCATTGCTCAGTAAATGGATGGTACTTGAGGCTGCTGCTCGTGAGCCTTTAGTGGTAGTCATGCTTGCTCTTGGTAGTGCATTTACGGTTGTTTTCTGGGCGCGTTGGGCTGGTCTAATTTTAAGTTCCACAGTGGAAACAGAGCGAGTCGTAGAAGATCAATCAATACTTGTTCGTCTACCTCTACTTATCTTGGTTTGCGCCGGAGTTGTGTTCAGTTTCTTGGTTGGCAAGACTTATTCCGCTATGGTTTTGCCAGTGATTAAGACTTACTATGAGAAGGGATTTTACCTGTTATCTCAGGGCGGCGTGGTCAATGATATAGGCGCGTTTTCTGTGTATCCTCTTTTCTTTATCTTTGTTATAGGGTTAATTTATGCTCTGAGAGCAAGTAAAAGAGTTGGGGCCAGAGCCTATGCACTCCCCTACATGGCAGGCATAGGTTGCAGCGAAGGCGAAAAATATGGTTTTAAAGGCCCAATGAATAGTTTTGTCTCTTTTTGTGCAGCAAATTTTTATCTCAATGATTATATTGGAGAAAAAAAGCTTGTCACCGCTATTAATATCGTGGCTATCGGTATCTTGGTCGTGATTATGGCTGGAGTTTTTTATTCTGCGTAATGGCAACAACTACTAATTCAGGGGTTAGACTATGTTCACTACAAAAAATTTACTAATTGGTTTGATAGCCATTATTGTTGCTCCATTACTTGGAGGCATAATTTCTGGTCTGGATCGGAAATTAACAGCCTGGTTCCAGGGCCGTTATGGCCCCCCTATTTTGCAGCCTTTTTATGATGTGTTTAAGTTGCTGGGCAAGAAAAAGATGATCGTTAATTACTGGCAGGTATTTTGTGCCCATATGTATCTTATTTCGGCTGCAAGCTGTGTTCTGCTTTTTGCTTTGCGTTCTGACCTTTTAATGATCTTTTTTGTGCTTACCATAGGTTCTGTCTTTATGGTTATCGGTGCTTTATCAACGCCATCTCCTTATAGTCAGATAGGCGCCCAAAGAGAGTTGATGCAGATGCTGACCTACGAACCTCTTCTCATCCTGGTTTTTGTGAGCATTTATTTTGTAACCGGCAGTTTCAAGATTTCAGATATTATGGCGTATGATAAACCGATTTTTCTTATGTTACCTTTGATGTATCTGGTTCTGGGTTTTGCCCTGACTATAAAACTTCGTAAGTCTCCTTTTGACATTTCTACCTCTCATCATGCCCATCAAGAGATTGTAAAGGGTGTTTTGACAGAATATTCCGGACCTCATTTGGCCATAATCGAAATCGCACATTGGTATGAGATTGTCTTGATTTTGGCTATCTGTGCTCTTTTCTGGGCTACGAGCTGGATCGGAATGACTATTTTGCTTGTCATAACATACTTGGGAGAGATTTTGATCGACAACCTGGTAACCAGGGCCACTTGGCGATGGATGCTGACATATGTTTGGGGTGTAGGCATAGGGTTGTCGTTTATCAATATTGCCTTTCTTTATGCCAAGTATTTTTAGAATTTAAGTTTAAGGTAGGTTGAGTTTGGTGGATGGGTATAACAGCCATCCATGAGTCTACGGTCTACTATTATAACATTAAACATAACGGGGCTGTAAATGCAGTGTATAAAGAGATTTATTCAAAAATCCAGAGTTAAATCTCCCTGGTTGCTACACTTCGATTGTGGCAGTTGTAATGGCTGCGATATAGAGATTTTGGCCTGTCTTACGCCTATTTATGATGTAGAACGTTTTGGGATAATTAATGTTGGTAACCCAAAGCATGCTGATATTTTACTGGTGACAGGCACAGTAAATTATCGCAATAAAGATGTGCTAAAAAGTCTTTACGAACAAATGCCTGATCCCAAGGTGATTGTGAGTATAGGTTCTTGCGGGAATAGCGGCGGAATATTTAAGGATGCTTATAATGTCCTTGGTGGCATTGATAAAGTTATCCCGGTAGACGTTTATGTGCCAGGCTGTCCTCCCAAGCCAGAGGCAATTATTGATGGAGTGGTTCAGGCTTTGGGCATTTTGGCAGAAAAAAGTGAAAATAATCCGGAGTAAGGCAAATGACAGATAAAGAAATTTTTGAACTGGACCAAAGTCAATTGCTTGCCGAGGTCAAGCAATTAAAAAACGAGGGTTATCGCCTGGTGACTATTAGTGCCGTGGACCTGGGCGATAAGTTGGACCTCATTTACCATTTTGACCAGGACTTGAAGTTAAAAAACATGCGCGTGCAAATGGAGAAAAGTCAGGAGTTCCAGAGTATATCAAGTATTTATTTTTGTGCACTTCTTGTAGAGAATGAGATTCAGGATTATTTTGGAGTGAAGTTCAAAGATTTGGTTTTAGATTATAAAGGACATTTTTATTTGGAAGATGAGGTGCAAAGGGCCCCTTATTGTGCCGTGAGTATAAGAAGAGAACAGGGAGGAAAGAAGTAATGGCTCCAACTATCATTCCATTTGGACCCCAGCATCCTGTGTTGCCAGAGCCTTTACATCTAAAGATTACAACCCGGGATGAAATTGTGACCGAGGTAGTCCCTCAATTGGGATTTGTGCATAGAGGACTGGAAAAGCTAGCCGACTTAAAGGACTACAACCAACTGGTACAGGTTGTAGAAAGGGTATGCGGTATTTGTAGTTGCATCCATGCCTTGACTTATGCTCAGGCCATAGAGGCTTTGATGCAGGTTGAGGTGCCTAGAAGAGCCCATTTATTGCGTGTTATTTGGTCAGAATTGCATAGGATACACAGCCATTTATTGTGGTTGGGACTTTTAGCCGATGCCTTTGGCTTTGAAAGCCTCTTTATGCAATGTTGGAGGATCAGAGAAAAAATTATGGATGTCCTGGAGGCCACGGCAGGGAACAGGGTTATCATTTCTGTGAATGTGGTTGGAGGAGTGCGCCGGGATTTGACCAAGGAACAATGTCAGTGGATTCTGGATGTACTAAAGGATGTGGAAAAGGAATTTCTGGCCTTGGAAAAGGTTTTCATAAATGATTATTCTGTTGAAAAGAGAACCAGAGGTATCGGGGTTTTGCCCAAGGAGAAGGCCTATGAGTTAGGTGCATGTGGCCCCACACTGCGTGGTAGCGGAGTGGCTCAGGATCTGCGTCAGACTGGATATTCAGGCTATGGTCAGTTAGATTTTGAGCCTGTAGTAGAGCATGACGGAGATTCCTATGCCAGATGCAAGGTTCGTTTCAGGGAAGTACTCCAATCTATAGATCTTGTTCGACAAGCCATAAACAAGCTGCCTGAAGGAGAAGAGATTAGAGTAAAGGTCAAGGGCAATCCGGAAGGGGAGATTATTTCCAGGAGTGAACAGCCCAGAGGGGAACTTCTTTATTATATCAAAGCTTCAGGTACCAAGAAATTGGATCGCTTACGTATTAGGACTCCTACTTTTGCCAATATACCGCCTCTCTTGACCATGTTGCCGGGTGAAGATTTGGCGAATGTCCCGGTTATTGTGTTGTCAATAGATCCATGTATCAGTTGTACGGAGAGATAAACTACTTAGGTGATGAATAAGGAATAGGTGATAGGCTCTTTAGCAGTGCCAGCTAGATAGCCTATCACCCAGGGTAAGTCACACCTGTAACGTAATATTCTTAAAAAACTTAAATACCGAGGTCAGCCATGCTCCATATGACGCCAACCATATTAAAAAATTTCTTTTCTAAAAGTGCTACAAGATTATATCCGGTAAAAAAGAGGGAACCCTTTGATAATGTGCGCGGGGAACTGGATATCCGCATAGAGGATTGTATATTTTGTAGTTCGTGCCGCATAAAATGTCCGGCGGCGTGTATAAAAGTAGATAAGAAGAACAAAATATGGCAGATTGACCCTTATATCTGTGTCTATTGCGGTATATGTGTGGATCACTGCCCGACTAAATGCTTGTATTTCAAGGGAGATTATCGTGCCCCGGTAGCAGAAAAAGCCATGAAGATAGAGCAAAAAAGAGAAGAGACTCAGAGTAAATAAGACTTAGCAATTGTGTGCAGGTCTGCGTAGGCTATATTTGACTTTATGCCTACGCATAGATCTGCAGATAAGTCCATTTTGGTTTCCGTGAGCTCAAGGATTTCTTTTTTTTGTGAATTCAAGCGGTGTTTAATAAAATCAGAATCAAATCCATCCATAATTAAGGTTAGACCTTCGGCAAAATAGAAAGACCTGATATAAGGCAGATAATTGGAGAGTTCTTGTCGGTCATTACGTCTAGCGAGCATGTTGTAAATGATAAGGTTAATGATAAGAGATTCAATCTTGAGACGGTGGTCTACGTTAAAGAACTTATTTTTATTTAAGTCCTCACGATCAAGATTATTCACAATGGTCTGCGCTGCATCAAAGACTTGTTTCTCGTAGATTGGTGAAATGGGAAATTTGGATATTATACGTACCAGTACTTTTTGAGGATTTTCATTGGTGCTCATTCCAAGAATAGAAATAGCCATTAGTATTAACTTACGCTGCAAGTCTTTAAGCAAGGTATTTTTCTTGATAGCGGCAAACTTGGCTATCTGTTCGGGGTCTAGAGAAGTATTTAATAGTTCAAGTAAATATCGGATATAAGGTTCTGAAGTATTTTTTATTTCCTGCTCCAGAAATTTACCGTTCTTTTTGCTTTCCAGAATTTTTTTCACTGAGAGCCAGTAGGCCACAACCCCTTCGATAGGCATTTCAACCAGGTCAAAATCACTGGGCACTTTTTGGTCCTTTTCGGTCTTGACCAGAAAGAGGTTTTTGACTTTTTTTGAGATGTCGCGCATCCTTTGAAACCTAAACAAATATGGTTGGTTCTACATTTTCAATTTTTGGCAGATGCTCCTTACCGAGAATATTCAGGGCTTTAAAAAAAGGATTTTGAGGTTCAAGGTGTAGCTCAAAGGTCTTGGTAAAAAGTTCTTCAAATAGTTCGAGTACCTTGGGTCTTGTTGAGGCAAAATAGACAATATTTTTCTGTATGTCCCAGACTACATCAAAAAAGGCAGGAACGGGCAGCGTTTTAGTCAGTAGCTTTAGCTTAACCTGTTCTTTTAGTTCTTTTTTTTGTTCCCTGGAGATATATTTTTGTCCTTGCTCTTTTAACTTTTTTCTGAGTTCATCTAAATGTATCTGAAAATGTTTTTTTAGAACGGCCGGCGAGATTCGTCTGGTATCCAGTCTGAGGGCAAAGGCCAGGAATTCACCTTTTGTCGGTGGTGCTGTCTGCCAACTGGAATCTAACATGTTGTCAAAGCAGACCCAGCCAAAGCTACGCTCATCAGTTGTGTTATCGATATCCTGAAAAGAAAATTTAAGTAACCTATCTTGGATTTCTGCCCAGAGAGTATCTGGCACATTTTCCACTATTTTATATCTGGTAAGGCTAAGACTGGTGCTTAATATCCCCATTTTTTCTCCTTATTGTAAAGTTAATTAACTAGAACTTTGCCTTGATTTTGTTAAAAAGGCAAGGGTTGCTGACTGGGCGTAAATTGCAGGGCAAACGCACCTAAAATTGTTGCAGTATAAGTTTTTCAAGAAAGTTAATATCCCAGGCAACTTTTTCCCTTTTCCAAAAGTATCATGAGAGGGGATACCATTAGGCAATTTCAAAAAGCGTTTAAAC
>NZ_CEYAEZ010000078.1:0-11092 GCF_982781345.1 Desulfovulcanus sp. | reverse complement strand
AGCTTGCGGATAAGCAGAGCATCGGGGTGACAAAGCTAAATATCCGGGACTATTTACCATAACTATCGACAATATAAAGAATATTCATTTACCCCAAAAACCCCATTATGCTCTGCCCGCAAACAAACCTTTTACCCCGTTGAATCCAGCGAAGCTGGTCTGGCTTGCCAGTATTCAACTGGGGTAGATTGGTCCAAGTCTTTGTTCCAGCATGAAAGAAACCAAGACTGGAATGAACTATGGAAATTAAGTTAATAAAAGGTTCAGGCACAGACTCTTTTACGAAAAAACAAGCCCTATCACAATAACAGCACCAAAAAACAAAAAACCGGCCGTTAAAATAATCGATATGAGCTGCTCTATTTTTTGGGCTGTAATCACCCCCCCGGAAAGGCCCAGTTTAGGCTTATCTTTAAGCTGATCAAAGTACACGGCCGGACCACCCAGTTCCACCTGCAAAATATGAGCGGCCATGGCCATGGGCCAGCCAGCATTGGGGCTTTCTGTCTTGCGGGCATCTTCAAGCACTTCCTTCCACTTTACCGCCACTGGCAAACGCAATACCTTGGCAGCCAGCCAGAAAAACAGGGCACTGAGCCTGGCCGGAATAAAGGCTAGAATATCATCAGCTTTGGCCCCGGCAAAACCAAGTTGCCGCCACTTACGATTCTTATACCCCCACATAGAATCCATGGTACTGACAAATTTATAAACCCAAACCCCGGCAGGTCCGCCTAAAACCAAATAAAAAAAAGGGGCACAAAAACCATCGTTAAAATTTTCCGATAATGTTTCCACTAAAGCACGGCACACGTCCTGCTCACCCATAACCCTCGTATCCCGGCTGACCAAAAAGGACAGGGCATGCCTGGCCTCCTCCAACTCGCCCGCCGTAAGTAATGACAAAACTTTGCGCCCTTCACTGATCAGACTACCCAGAGCCAGGGCAGCATACCCCAGATAAAGTGCAAAAAATTTTCCGATGACCGGCAAAAATGTCAAAAAGTAAACCAAAGACCATATTCCGACCGTTCCGGTTATCAACGCCAAAAAACCAGCCAGATATAAATTCACATTCAACTTACGAAAAAACTTCTCAAAAAAATTAAGAATACCCCCAACAAAACGTACAGGATGAGGCCAAGTCCCCGGATCGCCTAGGAGAAGGTCCAGGCCAAAACAAAGGCTAAGGAAAATCAAAAGTTCGTTCATGAAAATTTATCGGAACATACTTTTGTAATAATTAATAACAGTTAGCATCAAGTTGGTACCTATCTGGCAAAATAATCGGTCTTTGTTTAAACAAAGACTTTTCTTCTCGCAACATATTGAATTCACAACTTATTTACTTATCATCTAAAAACATTTAAAAGACCTCTGTCAATTATTTGTGATACATGTGACAAATGCCGATTGTCTGCAAATATCAACGCTTCATCGAAAATCTACGGATTTTTCCGCTGAAGATTTGTTTTTTTACAAAAAATCTGATAAAGTTTGGTCCTCATTTCACTCTTCAATGGCGCCTATAAAAATCGCACAGCACAAATCCAGTTTACCCTGAAAACGGTGAACCTGCTATGACGTAACTATTTATTTACAAAGGAATTTCTGTTTCATCTTTCTCCCAAATTTTACGCAGTCATTCATAATTACGAACAACAAACTAAAAAATGAGAGGATGTCCAAATGACTCAGAGAGTTTCATTATCTATTTCTCCATGTAGAAATGCCTGTCCTATCAAAAGACCCATTCAGCGTCACAATGTCCTTCTACATTATTTAGCTCAAGGTATTAAAGGCAACCTGGTTGATGAAAAAATTTTTCTCACTGTTTTTGATGAAATTCTTCATATCAATCCACTTTTTGGTGTATGTGGTTATGTCTGTGGCCTTTGTGAAAAATACTGTAACCGGAAACAAGTAGACACTCATGTTCATGTCAGGTTTATAGAAAGGTTTGTCTTTGACTGGTACAGGGACAAAGTGATCACCGGTGCATTGCCTGCATACAGACCAATCAAGCCTGCTGCGCGTATAGAAAAGAAAATAGCCATTGTAGGAGGAGGACCTGCCGGTATTAGTGCGGCCTTCTTTCTGGCCAAAGAAGGATATAGAGTAAGTTTGTTTGAGGCAAGGTCCAGGTTAGGGGGAGCACTTCGCTTTATTCCATCATTCAGACTGCCCGATGAAATTCTTAATTTCGCCATAGACCAGGTCATCAGTCCTTTGGGGATAGAGATTCATTTAAACTTCAGACCTTCCATTTCCTCATTAAAAAAAGAGGACTATGATGCTATCCTAATTGCCACCGGAACTCATTTACCCCGCCCTGTACCCCCATTTGCCCAAGGTTTTGAAGAAGTAGAAAACGCTATCGATATCCTGGCTGCTATCAGCGAAGGTCGACTGGATGAAAAGAAATATGCGGGTAAACAGGTGGTAGTTATTGGCGGAAGTGGTGTGGCCATAGATGCTGCACGCTCATTACGCCGTTATGGAGCCAATGCGGCCCTGGCCTGTTTGGAATCTAGTGACAGGTCATCCAAAGATGGAATCCTGGCCAATGAAGAGGATGAAAAGGGAGGTCTGGAAGAAGGAGTAGCATTTTATTACTCCCGAGGCCTGCAAAACATAGAAAGGCAAAACGGCAAACTGCTTTTAACCTTTTCTCGTTGTACTTCGGTTTATGATCTCAAAGACGGACAAAAAATATTTAATCCTCAGTTCGATCCCAACGATCTCATCACCCTTGAGGCAGATTATGTAATCTTCGGCATAGGCCAGTTACCTGATAGAGATTATTTACAGGAGTTATATACTGATGACGGACGCCTTGATGTTAATCCCCACACCTTTCAGGTATCGGACCAAAATATTTTTATGGCCGGAGATGTATTTAGAATCGGTTACGCTTCACAAGCCATAAATAGTGGCAAAGAAGCAGCAGAATCCATAAAAAAATATCTACAGGGTAAAAACCTCCAAGAAGAAAATAAACAAAAATATTACATATCACTAAAACCTCTGCCTTATACAAAAGAAAATATTGAGCCAAAGCCTGATCAAAAACCTGAATGTTTGCCAGTGGAAGAACGGCTACACAGTTTTGCTCTGGAACAGGCGGGTTTTACTTTGGATCAGCTGATTGCAGAAACCGGCCGTTGCCTGCATTGTGGTGGATGTGAAAACTGTAAAGGCTGTGTGACACTAGGATTCCGCGACGAATTATGCAAAATGTATATTATTGAGGAAAATTGTGACGGTTGTGGTTTTTGTATTGATGTATGTGCGGTAGGAGCAATTACATTAAAAGAGTATAATTCTGACGGATTGGTCAAAAAAATTGCCGAAGTCGATACTGTCCGTTGTCGCGGGTGTGGCATATGCCAGGCCACGTGTCCTAAAAATGGCTGTGCAGTAACAGGCTATGAACTTGACCGACTAAGAGAACAAGTAAGGCAAGCGCTTATTTAGAAAAGTTAGGAAGTTAGGAAGTTAGGAAGATAGGAAGATAGGAAGATGGGTGGATGGCAAATCCATAAAACAACTTCTTCTTATCTTCTCAACTTCCCAGCTTATCAACTACTTTCTTAAATCTTCCCTGTCTGCCTATAAGCCTCATACAAAATAATAGAGGCAGAATTAGCAAGATTTAGGCTGCGAACCTTGCCCCAAATAGGAATCCGTATCAGGTAGGGGGACTCATCTAAAATATACTCGGGCAAGCCCCTGGTCTCCGGCCCGAATACAAGCATATCCGTTTCTTCAAATTCAAACCGAGTATAATTTTGACCTTTTCGGGCACTGGTCATGACCAGCCTCTGCTCCGGACTCAAACTGCTTTTAAAGCTTGTCCAATCCTTCCATACCCTAAGGCTAACATGAGGCCAATAATCCAAGCCGGCTCTCTTTAAATACTTGTCCTCCAAGCTAAAACCCAATGGTTCAATCAGATTCAAAACAGTATTCGTGGCAGCACACAGCCTGGCAATGGTTCCAGTATTTGGTGGTATTTCCGGTTCAAAAAGGACAATCTGCATGTCTGAAAATAAATGTTTTAAAATTATCAAGGGATTACGCAACAAATGAAAGGGCAGGCCAAAGTTGCCTGCCCTTTCTTCGTGTCTTGTGCTGGTTTGGTGGGCGGTCGGGGATTTGAACCCCGGACTTCCACCGTGTGAAGATGGCACTCTCACCACTGAGTTAACCGCCCAATACTAAAGCTATCTTTATTCAAAATTTGAGATATTGGCAACTACTTTCAATTCAAAAAGCAGGGCAATCGCAACCAAATTTGCTACTTCGCTAGGTGCTTTTTATTTAAGAGCCTGTGACCAAACCCTTACCCCTTTTAATCCTTAACCCTTACCCCTCAATTAAGATTTAGGTGCGAAAGCCCTACTCAGCCAATGCCATCTCCCTTGAAGAATCCAATATTTTTCAATATAGGAGAAAAATCTTACAATATTTGCCCAAAGGTATCCTCTATGAGGTACAAAAATATCTATTCAAAACAACTGTCAAACGTTATCTGCTTCTGGACCGCGACCCCAAAACATTATAAGGAATAACGGAGCAGTCTGAACTAACTTAAGGAGGATACATGAACATTCTGGTTACCGGTGGATGTGGGTTTATTGGCTCTAACTTTATCTACTATTTATTCGAACATTATTCAGACGTTAAAGTCATCAACCTTGACAAACTCACTTATGCCGGCAACCTCAAGAATCTGGTTCCAATAGAAAAGAAATATGGTGATAAACGGTATTTCTTTATCCGCGGATGTATCGCGGACCGGGAACTCGTTCCAGAGATCCTCAAAAAATTCCAAATCGACGCTGTAATCAACTTTGCAGCTGAATCCCATGTGGATCGATCCATAAATGATCCTGCCCCTTTTATCACTACCAATATCAATGGCACCCAAAATTTATTGGAAGCTTCAAGACAAGCCGGTATTAAAAGGTTTATTCAGGTTTCCACGGATGAAGTTTATGGTTCCCTTGGACCAGAAGGACTCTTTTCTGAAGAGACACCTCTCGCCCCTAACAGCCCTTATTCCGCATCCAAGGCTGCAGCGGATCTATTAGCCAGGGCATACTATAAAACCTATGGTTTCCCTGTAATTATCACTCGATGCTCGAACAATTACGGGCCGTTCCAGTTCCCGGAGAAATTAATTCCTCTGGCTTTTTTAAAAGCCAGGCAAGATGAATCTATCCCAATTTATGGAGACGGACAAAATGTCCGAGACTGGATTTATGTCCTGGACCATTGTCAAGGCGTGGATTTGGCTTTGCAAAAAGGCAAAATTGGGCGTGTTTATAATTTTGGAGGAAATGCAGAAAAGCCTAATCTCGAAGTAGTCAAAGCAATCCTGGACTTTTTAGGTAAACCTCATACCTTACTCAAATTCGTACAGGACCGGCCCGGCCACGACCGGCGCTATGCAATGGACTTTTCTCTGGCTACCAGAGAATTAGGCTTTAAGCCCTCGGTTGATTTTAAAAAGGGTTTAGAATTAACTCTTAACTGGTACCTTGAACATCAAGATTGGATTAGCGAGGTCCAATCCGGAGAATATCAAAATTTTATGCGTAATTGGTATAAGGACAGAACATGAACAATCCTGGACGTGCCCTTGTTTTAGGTGGAAAAACCGGCTTGCTCGGTCAAGCCCTGACTACAGTTTTGACGGATGAAAATTGGACTGTATTCACCCCGGGTCGAGAGGACTTGAATCTCTTTGACCCCGAAGAAATAGCTTCATTTGTAGACCAAAATGAGATCAGCCATATCTTTAATACAGTGGCCTATACCAAAGTGGACCAGGCTGAAGACGAAAGAAACCTGGCCTATGAACTAAATAAAAAACTGCCGACCTTGCTGGGCAACATTGCCAGAGAAAGAGATATTTATCTCATTCATTACAGCACTGATTTTGTTTTTGATGGCCAAAAAAATACCCCCTATACCACAAAAGACAAAACTAATCCTCTAAGTGTCTATGGCCAGAGCAAACTGGAGGGCGAGAAATCTCTTTTAGATAATTCTTGGAATAAACTGATCATTATCCGTACGGCCTGGCTTTTCGGACCGGGCAAGTCCAATTTTGTGGCAAAAATTTTAGACTTGGCCCAAAATAGAGAAACTCTGGATGTGGTTCACGATCAGGTGGGGTCACCAACATACACACTGGATCTGGCCAAATACAGCCTTAAACTGATAAAAAATGCCGGTCATGGCCTTTACCATCTGACCAACAGCGGCCAGGCTTCCTGGTGTGAGCTGGCTTCAGAAGCAATCAAGTGTGCCGGTCTTCACTGCCGGGTCAATCCAATTACTTCCTCTGAATATCCACAAAAAGCGGTCCGTCCTCCTTACTCCGTCCTGGACTGCTCTAAATTTACCGAGATTACCGGGATTAAACCACGCTCCTGGATACAAGCTTTACGCGACTATATTTTTCGTGACTCGTAAAAATCGATCCGATACGGTTCGGCAAAATGACCGGAAAAACTCTCGATAAAAGGTTATTGATTTCTGATTATACTTAAGAGCCTGTGGCCGAACCTTACTTAAGAGGACAATTTTTCATAATTTTTTCAATCCTGATTTCTAATCTGGTAGTCAAAATGGTGTGTGGGCACAGGCTCTTAAGACTCCAGAACGGACTGCCGCCTGCCACTACCTGTTCTCCCTTGCCCAGAAAACAACTCAAAATTTTATATTACGGTTGACAGGTGTATTTTGCGTTATTAACTCTTTAGCACTTTATACGCTAGAGTGCTAAAGAGGTGTCATCATATGAGGTTAACACAAAGGGAAATAGACGTCTTATCCACTTTAATCCAGGACTATATTCTTACAGGCCAGCCAGTGGGTTCCAGGACTGTGGCCAAAAAATCTCAGCTTAATCTAAGCCCGGCCACAATCCGAAATATTATGGCCGATTTAAGTGAAAGAGGTCTCCTTTCCCAGCCACATACTTCTGCGGGCCGTGTGCCAACGACCAAGGCCTTGCGTTACTATCTAGACTCTATTTTAACTATCAACCCTCTTCCTCTGGAAGAACAGCAAAGAATCAGCAAAACATTGGAAGAGGTCGGCCCAGATCTACCCCAGACCTTAAGCCAAGCCTCAAAAATTTTATCCTCTTTGTCAAACCAGATAAGTATGGTTCTGACTCCCAGAAAAAGCCTGGTTCGATGGCAACAAATTGATTTTATTCTCCTTAGACCCGGCTTGGTTATGTCTGTTTTGATTCTGGATGGTGGGCTAATTCAAAACAAAGTTATTCAAGTTGATAAAGATATCACTGCTGATGAATTGATCAAGTATAGCAATTTCTTAAATGATTCCTTTCAGGGTAGAACCCTGTACCAGGTACGCGAAGAAATATTAGAACAAATGAAAAAAGCACACCTGGAATTTGAACACCTCTATAAAAAGGCACTCAAGCTGGCTCAGGACACCTTTGAAGCGAACAACCGCCAGGTTTTTGTAGAAGGAACAATCAATCTCTTAGAGGGAGAGGAACTTTCCGACATCAATGCTATGCGTGATCTATTCAAAATCTTAGAGGAAAAA
The DNA here is from genome assembly GCF_982781345.1 of Desulfovulcanus sp. NCBI lineage: Bacteria > Pseudomonadati > Thermodesulfobacteriota > Desulfovibrionia > Desulfovibrionales > Desulfonauticaceae > Desulfovulcanus > Desulfovulcanus sp. The sequence continues at coordinate 3,496 of NZ_CEYAEZ010000078.1, read as the reverse complement.
TCTAAGCTTTTGCAATTATTAGATAAGACCATCGAATCCAGAGGATTAAATATCATCTTGGGTGAAGAGCAAAACTTAGAAGAGTTGCAAGAATATAGTGTTATATCATCACCTTACAGCATAAAAGATGATACTTTAGGTGTGGTCAGCGTTATTGGTCCCATGCGCATGGATTACTCAAAAGTCATTCCAACGGTTGACTTGATGGCTAAAATACTTAGTCAAATATTCCGCAAGCATTTTTAGTCGTGAATCGTTTGCAGAGCCTGTGGGCAACCCCTATTTTAATCGTTGATTGAAAGTCTTGGTTTCTGAAATGCATTACAAACGGCTTGGGTAACCCAATCTTAGTGATGCTTGCGGAAAACAGAGCATCGGGATGAATGGGCTGAATACTTTGCGATATTGACCATAACTATCGATAATAAAAGAATATTTGTTTACCTAAAATATCCCATTATGCTCTGTCCGCAAGCAAGTTTTAGATGAGTCCAAGTCTTTGTACCAGCATGAAAGAAATCAAGACTGAAATAAACCTTGGAAATTAAGTTAATAAAAAGGTTCGGCCACAGGCTCTGTAGAAACGCGCGGCTTTGCCTCTCTACATAAAATATAACATCGGAGGAAAGGGTATGGATAATATGGATAAGGAAAAACAACAAGAAACCAAAAATACACAGCCCGTTGATAAAAAAGAACGGCCACAGACTCAGGAAACTAAAGATATAAGTTTAAATGACGAAGAGTTGAAAAAAATTTGCGAGGAAAAATTTTGTTCGGAATGTGAGCAATTAAAGGACAAGCAGCAGGAAGTATTACGTATTTTGGCAGACTCAGAAAATTTAAAAAAAAGACTTATTAGAGAGAAAGAAGAATTTTGTAAATTTGCCACTTCTACCATTATTGAAGATATTTTACCAATCATGGACAATCTGGAGCTGGCAATCACACATGGCCAAAAGACAGAGGCATGCAAGGATCTGTTGCAAGGGGTGGAAATGACCCTGAAGATGTTTAAAGAAACCTTAAAAAAACATGGCCTTGAACCAGTGGGTGAGGAAGGTGAAAGGTTTGACCCCAATATTCACGAGGCCATGGCTCAAGAAGAGCGTGAAGATATGGAAGAAGGCATGGTATGCCAGCTCATGCAAAAAGGGTACAAGCTTCATGATCGCTTGCTCAGACCAGCCAGGGTTATGGTCAGCAAAAAAAGTGAGAAAAAATAAATCTATATCCCTTTACTTCTGCGTAAACGGACTTATGAATTAAAATTGAAAAATTTCTTTCAAAATAGGAGGCTAATGTTATGGGAAAAATAATTGGCATAGACTTGGGAACTACAAACAGCTGCGTCTATGTAATGGAAGGCAAGGATGCCAAATGTATTACCAATCCTGAAGGAGGACGCACAACTCCATCTATTGTGGCCTTTACCGAGAAGGAAAGGCTAGTTGGCGAAATTGCCAAAAGACAGGCTGTGACTAACCCGGAAAAGACAATCTTTGCCGTCAAAAGGCTTATGGGCCGCAAGTTTGATGACCCGGCCATAGAAAAATGGAAACAAAGATGTCCATATAAAATTGTCCCCGGACCCAATGGGGATGCCTATGTTCAGGTAGGCGACAAAAAATACAGCCCACCTGAAATCTCAGCCATGATTCTGCAGAAACTCAAAAGCGATGCAGAGGCCTACTTGGGAGAAAAGGTCACAGAAGCAGTTATCACTGTTCCGGCATACTTTAACGACAGTCAGCGCCAGGCAACCAAAGATGCTGGCCGCATTGCCGGTCTGGATGTAAAAAGGATAATCAACGAACCTACTGCTGCTTCGCTGGCTTATGGTTCGGACAAAAAGGTTAACGAAAAGATCGCTGTTTTCGACTTAGGTGGCGGTACTTTTGACATCTCTATCCTGGAAGTCGGAGATAATGTAGTTGAAGTTCGGGCTACTAACGGTGATACCTTTTTGGGTGGTGAGGACTTCGACCAGAGAATTATCAACTACATTGTCGATGAGTTCAAAAAAGAAAACGGTATAGACTTAAGCCAGGATCGGATGGCCCTGCAACGGCTGAAAGAAGCGGCTGAGAAGGCTAAAAAAGAACTATCTTCCACCATGGAAACTGAGATTAACTTGCCCTTTATCACAGCCGACCAGACCGGTCCGAAACATTTGAATATAAAACTTACCCGGGGCAAGCTGGAAAAGTTGGTAGAAGACCTGGTGGAAAGGACAGTTGAACCATGCAGAAAAGCTTTAGAAGACGCAGGTCTTAAGCCTTCTGACATTGATGAAGTCATCCTGGTTGGCGGCATGACCCGTATGCCTCTGGTTCAGAAAAAGGTGGCTGAGTTCTTTGGTAAAGAGCCCAACAAGAGCGTAAACCCGGATGAAGTTGTGGCTATGGGCGCAGCCATTCAGGGCGGCATCCTGACCGGTGATGTGAAAGATGTTCTTCTACTTGACGTTACTCCGCTCTCTCTGGGTATCGAGACCATGGGTGGTGTCTTTACCAAACTCATTGAACGCAACACCACCATTCCAACGCGCAAGAGCCAGATCTTTACCACAGCCGCAGACAACCAGCCCTCAGTGTCTATCCACGTTCTGCAGGGTGAAAGACCAATGGCTGCGGACAATATGACTCTGGGCAGGTTTGAACTTACCGGTATTCCACCTGCACCCAGGGGAGTACCCCAAATTGAGGTTACCTTTGACATTGATGCTAACGGCATTGTCAATGTCTCGGCTAAAGACCTGGGTACAGGAAAAGAACAGTCCATCCGCATTACGGCTTCCAGCGGTTTATCCGAAGAGGAAATCCAGAAGCTTATCAAGGAAGCCGAGGCCCATGCAGAAGAGGATAAGAAAAAACAAAAACTTATTGAGGCCAGAAACCACGCTGACACCTTGATTTACACAACTGAAAAATCCTTGCGCGACCTGGGTGACAATATCGACAGCACCCTAAAGGGAGAAATTGAAAATAAAATTGAAGCCCTGAAGAAAGCCATGGAGGGCGATGACGAGGAGGCCATCCGTCGGGCAACCGATGAACTGGCCCAAGCCTCGCATAAACTGGCTGAAAAACTTTATGCCCAGAAAACAGAAGGTGGCGCTCAGGCCGGGGAACCTGGAGGAGCCAAGGCCGGTCAGGCCGGCGGTCAAACCGGGACCCAGTCTGGTGACGACGATGTAGTTGATGCTGACTACACCGAAGTCAAATAGCACTCCTTGACAGTTTGTAAAACCCCTACCTATAACCTAAGGCCTGGACATTGGACCAGGCCTTTTTAATTTCTGGCCATAATTTTCATGATTAAAGGATTAACTATTTTTTTCTAACTCAGTTAACCAAAAGGACTCAAGGGCAGGCACATAGGACTTCCCTTGAGAGCCTGTGGCCAAACCCTATTTTAACCGCTGATTGAAAGTCTTGATTTCTGAAATGCATTACAAACGGCTTGGGTAACCCAATCTTAATGAAGCTTGCGG
>NZ_CEYAEZ010000077.1:0-11911 GCF_982781345.1 Desulfovulcanus sp. | reverse complement strand
CCCTGGCTGCGGCCGCCGCCATCTGGGCGGCAGCTATCTGTTTCGTGGTGGCGGCCTTGCCTGTTTCTTTGCCTACTTCCCCAGGTGTAGCGCCACCAGATTGCACTCCTGCATGGGCTGCTCCTGCGCCTTTTCCTTGTGTTTCTCCTTGTTCATATGCCGCGGATGCCTTTGTATGTTCGAATCCTGCAGTATCAGCTGTGTACGCTTCTTGCCGTCCAAGTGCTCGGGCCGCATCTTGTTGGCCTCCAGCATGAGGAGATCCACCGTTTCCAGCCGTTGTCGTGTCCCCTACAGCTCTTGTAGCAGCGGCATAATTGCGACCAGCCGCATAGCCTGAATATCCACCTGTATGCGCTACGGCTGACATGGTGGCCCCGGAATTTGCCAGTGCTGACATCCATTGGCCGTGTTCTATCGGGTCTGTAGTCTTGCGCATAGCATCCGATCCATACTGTTTTGCGGACTGCGAAAAACTGCTGGTGATCGACGCCATCGCCATGCCGCCATAGCGAAATACCACATACATGAACGAGGTGGCCAAGCCCGCACTCAATACCCGGATGGTGGCATATCCGGACATGATCTTCATAGAGTCCGGGGCCAACATAGCCATGCCGATAAGTCCCGTTTTATGCTTGATTGCATCTGATAACGTGCGAAAGGCATACTCCATCATGTGCGTGTGCGCCCCCGCTTCGATGATCTCCCAGATGAAAATGAACACGATCATACCTAATGGGAATGTCAATGCCCGGGTTCCCGAGCCGGTCATGATAAACATCAGCGAAAATGGCAACAGCATGATGGCAAAACCCATGATGGATGTGCGGACTATAGGCATCCATTCAGCCGCCTGATCCGACCATCCTACTCTATCAATAATCTGATAGTAATTCCCCAATGAGCCGGCATCTGCATTGGCTGCCCACTGAAAGATAAGCTTGGAGAGATAGATATGACGCATCCATTGCCAACTCATGCCAGCACTTATCCCCCACGGGCTTACAGCATTCTCACCTAGTGCTGCACGAACCGTCTCCGCAAACATCTGTTTGCAGCGATTATCTATGGTTGTGCCTGTAGGCTGTGCTGCAGTATTGTTGCGGAGACTGGTGAGAAAACCGTGATCCTCACATATTGCATAGACATTACTCTCAAACATGGATTGCGCTGCAGCATCATTTAGCCTGACTGACAAGTAGTTCCAGGCATCCGCGCAGTTTGTCGTCACACCAGCCGGATTGGCGCCATCGTAATAGATGGCGGTCTGATTGTTCAGTGCGGCCTTGCCCAGCTCATTGTAAAGATCGATTGCGCCGGAATTTATCGTATTCCAATCCAGGCCTGTGGATGGAATCGTTGTTGCGGCCGGAAGACAGCTTTCAACATATTTTCTGACACTCGCATCGAGATATTTGTCGGATATCTCGCCGCTATTGCTCATTGCACGCATCAACAGGTCGAATACGACTCCATTGGCATTGGCGCTATAGTTCCAGATAATCGCCGATCCAGGCGGCGCCGATGTATCAATCAGGTCAATGATCGTCTTTTTGGTCTGGCCAAGCCACCCCAATAATTTGGTCATGGCGGTCGGAAGCTGGATGGCTGTTGCTGTTGTACCGCGAACCTCATCATGCACGACAAGATTTTCCTTCGGTGTCAGTATGGCAACCAGCAATACCCCGCCGATCAAGAATGGCAATGTGAACGAAATCGGATTTCCGGACCTGCCATTGGAGGTGTTCGCCATAAAAGTGACTGCGCCGATTACCAGGCCGGCAATACCAAAAGCCACTGCCACCGATACCAATGAATTATCCGTCACCATCAGTGCAACTCGCTGGAGCGCCGTTGCTACCGAGTCTGCGTGATCATAGACCGGATAGATCTCGAGCGCCAATGCTCCGGTGGCATTGATCACGCAGGCGACAAGGACAAGGATCTTGCTGAGCACCTTCATGGTGATTACCTAATCTTTAATTTGGATTGATTTGTATAGTTACTTTATTCTTGACCGCTTCATGTTCTTCTTTGGCCTGTGCTCCCATCGCGATAATGGCATTGTACTCATTCACTCTGGCTGCATAGCTGTCACGAAGTCCACTCTGTATCTTATAGAGTCTCTTTTCCCAGTTAATCAACTGTTCCGGCAGCTCATTTACAACGGCTATTTTGCAGTCGTTAAGCCGCTTCCTGTCAGTCGTTATCGCTTCTCTATATTGTTGGGACGCACGCCTGACAACCCGGTAGAGGTCTGTCATCATCTGATATGCATAGGTGTCTGCTGCGATTTGAGCTAAATCCTCTGCCACTTGTGGGGCAACCCCTTTTAATGAAGCAGCATACAACTTTGCGTGGAACATGCTCGGCAGCTCCGACATCAGCTGCAACTCCGTAACGTTCAGCGCTGTGTTGTTTTGTAGCTTTGTTGCAATAGCCACCAGTTGATCCCGGATCTTTACATACAGTGATTGACCAGCCACATCATCATCACTGCATGCCGCAGCCGTCATGGTTCTTTTTTTCAGGTTGCTGGAAACAATTGTATCCAGCTTGATATCTTCATTGTCATAACAGGGGGCCTTTGTCTGTGCCTCATAGGTATCCCCCGCCTTGTTGCTGTTTTTGGCAATGATCAAGTCACCGATCATCCCACGCGCTATATCGGTATGGTCAGATAAACCCGTGTTGTTCATCATCTGTGCCAACAACGAGATTTGATCGTTGTTGTCTGGCAGCAATTGCTGGATCAAACTCGGACACTGTGGTTTGATCGTAGATTCCGGTACAGGCATGGTGTCTGATGTCACCATTTGGGCTATTGATTCTGATTGTTCTGATGTGCCGCCACTATTGGCTGTATATTCTGAAACCTTGTTCAGGCGTGTATCGTTCCTCGCTTCGGCTTTTGTGAAACCATCCATGACTTTGGATGCCAATACCCTGCCTGCCTGGCATTCATCCACTGCGTATTTGTTGATCTCACGAACCCAACCTTCCACCTTGGTCGAAGCATTTTCGAGCATTTCAGATACGGTCGATAATGCGATGCTGAACATAACCGCAGCCGCATTCGCTATAATCCCCTGTAGTTTTTGAACTACCCAGTCAATGCCAGCGAACCATATGCCCCCCAAACGGACATCAATGCCTCCACAGCCTATCTTCAGACTGGCGCGCTCCATGGAAAGAGCCGGATTTGTACCTACGCCTTTTTGCCACCGGGCATTCAAACCGCCTATCGTAACGAAATTTTGTCCGTTGATGGTCCCGTAGTCGGGTCCGGTATAAACCTTCTGGGCCATCCAGTCATCCACCCAGCCGGCGGTGGAGAGCATCGGCACCATCGCCAGAATCCATATCAAAAGATGGCGTGTTATGTTTCGAGTCATCTTCCTCTTAGTAGTCATGGCTATCCTCGCGTGCAATAAGATCCTGTGTTGGATCTCCTAACGGATCAAGGGGGCCTCCCTTGTCGAATTCATACATGTAGAACTGTTGCGGCTCGATTTCTCCTGAAAGCAGTCTCGATGCGCGGTAGATATTTGCCGTCATTTCATCGGCGGATGTCGCGCCCACTGCAACGGGCATATAATCTTCCGTCCCTTTACGGATCAATATAACCGTTGGTGTCATGCTGATTCCCAGGCTTTTAGCCAATGCCGGCTTGCGGTCTACATCGACGACCTTCACGCCCCAACCTGTTTTGACACGGAAAAACTTGATGGCCTTGTCCTGATCCTTGCAAAAGATACAAGTTTCTGATCGAAAATAGATCAAGGCGTATTTACCGCGGAGTTTTCTCAACGCCTTGTTGATTTCGTTTATGCGCGCTCTTTGCTCTGAACCTCTGGCAAATGTAGCCTGTGCCCTGACCGTGTTCATGTTTAGATTGGGCTTCTTCAACAGCATCAGCGTGTGCATCTGCGTGACGGCCAGGGCCTTGCGCCGTGTAACATCCTTGACCAGCATGAATGCATACATGTTCTGTGGCGTCGTCCGCCAGACGACCTCTTTGAGTCGCTCATCGAAGATCTTTTTCAGGTCGTCAGGGTGCGCCTTCATCAACTCCTGATAGGGTGGCAGAGGACCCAGCGGGGTGCGCTGTGTCAGCTGGGTTTGTCTGGTCTTTTTTTCCTTTTTCTCCTTCTTCGGCGGATCTTCATAGAACCAGAAACCTCGCTCATGAGGCCGGCGCTTTTCTTCTTGCTGCGCATGCAGCCATGGTGTAGTCAGCATCAAAGCAGCCATAACGGTGATTACCATCTTTTTCTGCATGTCATTATCCTCAGAACAGGGGTTTTACCCTGGTCATCATCTCCACGGGCTTGAGCCCATAGTACCTTGAGTCAAATGAATCCTTGTGCTCATTCATCACGAACACCCATCCTTTCTCGATATCACCATTAAATGTGAATTTAGGCATAGGCTCTCCTTTCAGGGTGAACTGTTTTTTGTGTCCGAGCAATTTGCCTTCACACCATGCGGCATCATCTGTGACTTCCAGGTGTTGGCCACTGGTGCAACGAACCCGTTTGACCACCACCGCCGGTTTTTCCAGTATTGGGTGCTCCAATGTAAATACCACATAATCGCCCTGTCTGATCTCTCCAGGCTCTCTCCAGAACAGTTTAATGGGTGACGATATTCCTATGTTTGCATAAAGCTTCCCTGACAATCCCTTGACGACGAGCGTTCCCAACATCAACCCAAGCACGGCTACAATGATCAAACGCTCTGCTCGCTTGCTATCGATTTTCATGTTTTTTCACCTTGTCTCTATATCTTGCCGCCACCTGATCGCCGGATTCTGCCATCTTCTCCAAGTGTGCCAACAGAGGGGCATCGCCGAAGGAGGCATTCTTTTGGCGGATCTTCACCACATCCTTGTTGCCCTCACTGCATTGTCCTGCTCCGGTCAACCCCCCTACAGTGACCACCGCCGGAACCCGCTTGATCTGATACCGCTGGAATAATACGGGGTCGACTGCCATTGCCGTATTGATCGTCTTGCATGTAGCCTCTGTGCAGCTTTCTTCATCAGCCAACACCTTGTTTTTATATCGCAAGGTGGGCTTCACTCGACTGGCTCCTCCGATGAACCCGCGAAGTACGAGCGTGGCGCCGGGCAAACCCTCTATCTGACGAGCATAGCGCCGCACTACCTCCAGCGGCATGCTCGAGGAAACAAAAAGGTAGAGTCTGTCGCCATTATCCAATTCAACTCCATTGTTCTGATCTTGAGCCTGGTAGTTTGGGAATATTTTTGTCTTTAGTTGTTCGATTCCAGCCTGATACTCTCTTGTCTGTGTCAAGTTATAGGATCTTTCTGCCTGTTGTTGCATTGCCTCACGGTAGCGGTTGGCCTCCATCGCCTGGCGTATTTCATTCATGACCCTCGGATCTGCGGCTGGCGCTTTCTCCAGAGATTGCTGTGCATAGGCTCTCCCGGCAGCTAACAGCATCGCGACAATCAATACCCTAAGCAGCATCTTACTCTCCGGAAAATAACCTGTGTGAAGTTGTCGCCCCGAGTCGGCTTGTTCTTTTTTCTCTCCCATGTTGGTGTTGGAGACCCGTAATGAAGGCATTGACTGCCCCTGACTGGCTGTGCAAAGTGGAACCTGTAATTCGATTTACGCCAGATCCAGGTTCGGTGTGCCACACACTCATCTATGCCATGATCCAACAATGCTCCCAGCCTACCGATCTGATATATCAGACGCCCGCCCAGTACACCGCTGGCCTCGGTCATGTGTTCTGCTCCGACCTTGCCAGCCGTCGGGTAAACGCCGTTCCATCCGCCCATGCACCAATAGAGCGCATCGATAGGCTTTCCATTGGCTTGTGATGCCGCATCTGCCATGCATGAAAGCAGTGTTGCCGGGTTGGAAAATAGCAAGGCTTCAGGATTCAGCAAAAATGCCAGCAAATCATTATTCCAGTTCGGCAACACCTCTGTAATGACTGCTAGATCCATCTCCGCGCCGCCGCCATCAACCCGGTTGCCTGCCAGGCAGGGAACATCCAGGAACATATCCAACATGGCCCACACCGGGAAAATGTAATAATGGGCCTGCATCGATGTGGTCTGGCTCCCACTATCACTCCCACCCTGCAGTGAACCGGGGTCGAGATTTGCGAGTTGTGATCCTATTGAGGGGAAGCAGTATGGGTCTTTCACCGTCTCGATCAATCGCGAAGGCTCCCAGAAGGCCACTGTTGCCCCAACCAGCGTGTGGCCTGATTGCAACAGACAGGAACACAATGGATTTTGCAGCTCGGTGTCAGAATCACGATTGTCACTGTTGACACCAAACGATACCACGCCGCCGATATTCATCGGGAACGCGCATTGCCAATTCACATCACTCACCGGATTGAGAAACGACGAAGCGCACTTGGCCATGGTGTCACCACTCCATGCCAATACCAAAAGAAGCATGCAGCATAGGTTCCGTTTCATCTTTGCGCCTCCGTTTTCTGATCACTCTGCACGGGCTCCAGGGCATACTGCCTGACCCAGAGTTCCTGCCCTTTCTGGGTGATCATCGATGGTGTTGCCTTTATGCCGAATCGTCTATCCACTTCGTTGGTATAGAGATAGACCGTCTTGCCCAGCTTTCGAGTCATGTCGATCGGATCACCGCCAGCTGACATCCAGATGACTGTCCCTTCCTGTTTTCTGGCCCAGTCCATATCCTCCGGCCGGTCCGTGATAACAGCAAGTCGGTAGGGCAGTTTGATATAGGCCGCCGGATTGAAGCGGTATCCTTTCGGATAGAGCACCCCTCCCTTTCCATCCGGTATATCCCTTTCCAATGTATATGTCAGATCCAGCTTGTACTCCCGATTCTCACGGGCCTTTGGCAGGCGAACACCTCCAGCCTGAGCCGCCTTGCCAACATCGATTTCCTCCCATTTGCTTTTCCAGTCGATGCGGGACGCACGCTGTTTCATTTCCTGCAGCAGATCAGGCTCGGCTATTTCGTAGGTAACACCGAGATCGGCCGAGACCATTGATGCATAGAGCCATGCACTACTGAAGATTATTGTAGAAATCCTGTACCGCATCCTGTGTCTGTTGTTGTGGTTGATTGGCATTAAGCGATGTATTCGCATGATCTTGGATATTGCCATAGTATTCCGATAGGTCCATTGCTCCGAAGTCCAGGCTTTGGAACTCCTCCGGCGTAAATCCCTGGCAATTCGGAGACTCTGCTGTTCCCCAGCCCCCTGCTATGGCCATTTGTTGTCGTCCCTGCTCATTGATGATTCTTGCCAATTCTGAATTGAAACAGCAATAGGTGTTTTTTTTCTGTACACAGCCGACCAAGGGCCAGCTCGACGAACAGTAGGTGCCTACATAATGGCAAAACCCGCTCCGCTTGAGTGATGATGTCTCCATATCCATTTGGTTGCATTGCGGCGTCAGCAGATATTGAATGACTATTGCGGTGACCGAGAAATTCAATACGCCGGGGTTTGTAACCTGGTTCCAGGCATAGGTGGCAGATGTCTGTGCAGACAGACCGGTTGCATATGCCTGGTAGGCATTCGCGGCAAATGTTGCCATTAAGCTGATCCCCTCCTGGATGACCAGGCCTTCAATATCCGTCCCCATGGAGTCAGAGACTGTATCCCTGTCTGCCTGGTTGCAACAATTCGTAAAATTGCTCTTTACCCCGGCTTTTTTGCAGGTCATTCTTCTTCCCGCAAAGAATCGTATTTGTCCTATGCAGGCTCCTGATGCATCTCTTGGCCCACTGTTATCTGGCATAGATGTGTCAACATCTGTATTCACTTCTCCTATTGCTGCCTCATCTACACATTCATTGGGTGAGCAACGAAAGTTCCCCGCTGTTGTTTCCATGCAGGCATATTGATTCCCCAGCGGACATTGAGGTGGGGCGCTCGTGCATTGCGCCGTCTGCGTGCAGGCTGCGGTGCAAGCACTGCGGTCGCTATAGACATTGCCATTGATACTGCACTGGAATGATAAAGTGTTGTTGAGCGGATCTCCTATGGGTTGACAGATACCAGGCTTGGTGCATTGTCCTGACACGCAACTGATGTTACTGTCCAGCGGGCATGTCTCGGCTATGGTGCAGGCAGCCGAACCTACCGGGCAATAGTCGCCCTGACTGGTTGACTGACACTGTGCATACTCGATCGGATTATCAATCGCTCCACTTCCGTCAAGATCATCTGCACAGACCAGCGCCATTGCTGCATGGCTGGTCAAATACAGCACCAGAGCGGTCACTGCATGGATAAATGACTTTATGGACTGCATAAAATATCTTGCCCCGCAAATCGTATTGATTGCATGATCGTCGCGGCTTCTGCAAAATCATTGAGGCACTGACAATCTTTCTCGATGGTCTCTCCAGCTTCCAGCGGACACTGGTTGTTGGCACAAGACGGGTATCGATAAACCTTTCTGGTTGGAGTGACCTTGACCTGGGATGTCGTCGCATCAGGCGTGACCCGATCATCCTGCACCACCTTGAACACCTTGCACACCGGTTGGCAATCCGCAACCACCGGCATGTCTTGGGGGCTGCCTAGGCCAATATTTTCTTCAGACCAATTGCCTGCCGCATCCTTGGTGGCATTCTTGAATCCCTGTTCCAGCGAGGCCTGTGATGTTGCTCTGTCTGATCGGATCTTGGCATCGGTGAAGTCGAAGGTTGTTGGCGCCGTATCACACATGTATATGCGCTGCTTGTTCCACCAGGGCCTGGTAACATTGTGATTGCATGGTATCGTGACAATTTTTCTGCCATTGAGAGTGATCCTGGAAGGTAGATCATATACGATACCAACCAATTCAGGGGTCGGCGCTCCTGATCTGATGTTTGCCAGTAATGGCTTCCCGAGCGCATCATAGGATATGGTTATTTCCCCCGGGGGAGCAACGATACTGTATATTTCCTCATAATCGGTCAGCCCGATACGCAACCCCTCGACCCATATGTAAATAAACTCATTGTCTATTTTGATCTTGACTTGGTATGTATAAAGCTCATAGTCTGGATGCTCATTTTCGGTCCCTTCGTAATAAAGGCCGCGGATACCATTGACAATTTTGAGAACCAATACCTCCGTTACATCCGATTCATAGGTGATATATCCGCTGGCTGACCCTATAGTTCTCGTGCTTTCTAGCGGCACCAAGTTGGTTGGTGTGTAATTTTCATATGTTGTCACGCCGTCGACCACCTCTTCGCGTAGGCGGCATTTAGGATCATTCTCGATGTTGACACAGCTATTCTGGATGGCGTCCGGCAGTAGCTGACAGGTGTCACTGGTCACATCCACGACTCTTTTTATAGTGCATGAATTGCTGGTCATCGTGGTGGTTTGCGTGGCAATTGAACCCGTCACTGTGTTATAGAGAGATTCCGGCTGGGTCGTCTGTATGCTAACCTCATTGTTGACGCCGGTAATAAGCGACGCGGGATTTTTCAGATACTCGGTCTGTCCCGTGGTTCCTGTTCTGCAGCCCGCTCCAGTTGCGCCATAGAATTCCGCATTACTTGAGTCTACATTGACACTCGATATCACATAATCCGGATGCTGTTGCTGAATGGCTTGTACAAGGCCCGTGCCTATATCTCGTGTGATTATGCCAATATTTGTCCATACCAATGACGATCCGCAGCTGTTGTTGATGCAATAGCATCCTGCCAGATTCTCCATATTGACATTTTCAAGGGCTATGTTTGTGGCAGTCGCATTCCAGCGAAGAGGCTGGCAGTTGTTCCATGTGCCCGCATCACATGAGATCAGCCCATTGGAGCAAACTCCCGAAATCGGCAGTGTGGTGCTCAGGCTTGTGTCCATATTCCCATCCAGATCCATATCGGCCGCTATAAGCAGCGTTTGAAGATCGCCGCTGCCGCTGGGTGCAGCAAATACATTAACCAATTGTTTGGCCGAGGCACATTGGATCGATGCATTGAATTGTGTCCCATCCTGCGCGGTCATCTGTGTCCGCCCCTGCAGCGGATCTATCGCATTTTTTTTGACTGATGATTTGCTATTGAAATTGGGTGTAAACTGCGCTGCCGACGCCTCAGCTGCTTCAATTGCAGGGTCTTTGGTCTGTGCCTCAGCATGCTGATATGCAGCTACGAGGGCGGCGGCCATAAACAGACACTGGAACCAGTGATCAGGCCACCTTGCTAAACTCTCTAATAGCTTCCTCATAGCTCATTCCTTGTTCAATCATTTCGAATATCACGCGGTTATCTGTCGCATCAGATGTTGTCATGCCGTAGGTGAAGTCATCCAGCGACAACCTGCATACGCCCCTTCCGAATGCCTCTCCACCATCAATGAATACCTCTGAGTACCTTGGAAGTTGTGAGGAGACACTTTCGAGCAGCATCATTTCAAAATCGCTATAGTCAATGATGCCGTATTCCTTCGCCAGGTTATAGCTCGAGTCACGCAGGAGGAATTTGAACTGGGTGCTGGAGCGGATCACCTCGCCGGCTGCGCCGAATCCTCTCGTGTCATTGATCGACTGAGTGACAATCGCGAATGACCCAAAGTATTTTCTGGCCTTCCGGAAACCCTCTTCTATAATTTTTGCCACCATGGTGCTTTCGCTACCGATATTGTTGAGGAATTTCCAGGCCTCCTCAAACAGAATAAAGGTTGGAACCCGATCTTTGTCCTTCTTCAAATAAAGCGATCTCGTAATCATGTTAATGATGATCAGGATCACCACATTGAAGAGTGCCGGCCTGTTTGTCAGGCCATCCAGTTCTAGCACGAGCCAGTCATCACGATCGATGTCAACGGTCGATTGGCCATGCACATATTCTGCATACTGACCGCCTGCAACAAAATCACGCATGATATAGGCAAGCACATGAGATTTCCTGACAACCTCCTCGAGTGCGCTGTCATTCTTGATCGGTGCATGCTCCGGGTATGTGGACAGGTAATGTGCAACCAGGGTCACTCCATTATCATAATCTCGCTGACTATAGGCCCACTGAACCGCCTCGGATATCAGGTTGTACTCGATTTCATCCGGTTGCCCTCCGCCATTGGCGTAACACATCTGGGCGATAATGGCCCGGATATTTTCGAGCTCTTCTGCGATTGCCGCCTTGTCCTGTTCTTCATGTAGATTGTTCAGGACTGAGAATGGATTGACTACAAAATTCGCGGCGATATCCAGATAGGTTCCTTCGAGCAACCTGGTAAGCTTGCGGTAACTATGGCCTATGTCAATGATCCGGACCTTGTGCCTTCGGCGATACTCGCAGAGCAATATGTATTGTGTAATAACTGATTTACCGCTACCCGGCGCTGCTGAGATCAACATGTTCCTATTGGTTGCCCGGCGATCGTGGATATCCAGCCCGATGAGTTGTCCTTTACGTCCAAACAACGGAATCGCTGGCGGATAGTTGCCACTGAAATCAGTCTGCACCGGAAGCATGCGAACCACATTTTCTACCGGCACAATAAAATAACGGTCCAATTGTTCGGTGAAATTTTTTATGTTGTAGTAGCCTAGCGGGAGACTCGCCAGGAACATGACATTCTGGATTATCCGCTCTTCCTGCATCGCGGCACCCTTAGACTCCCAGAGACGCTTGACCCTTTGCGCCGTGTTATGCATCTGTGTTTTGTTGGATGCCAATATGACCAATGACGGGATCACTCGCATGAATGTGGTCTTGTCAGATATCCCCAATGCCCAATCAAACTCGGAGATTCGTTTGTTGACCTGTGTGAGGAACGATCCCTTTGATCGCTGGAAATTCATGACTTCCAGCTTGGCCGCCAAGCCGCTGGTCATACTTTCAGGCAATATTGTTATGCTATAAATATAAGGGGTTGTAATCTGTGTCGAATCGCTGCGCGCTCCATAGAATCC
>NZ_CEYAEZ010000076.1:0-12440 GCF_982781345.1 Desulfovulcanus sp. | reverse complement strand
AGCCGTTTGTAATGCATTTCAGAAACCAAGACTTTCATTCAGCGGTTAAAATAGGAGGGTTCGGGCACAGGCTAAAAAGGAGAAAAGATATGGGCGAGTGGTCAGAAATAGGTAGACTTTTAATCGTCTTTGGCCTGATTCTAATCGGAATAGGCCTCTTTTTACTCTTTGGCGATAAGCTGCCTCTAAAATTAGGCCATCTACCTGGAGATATTGTCTATGAACGGGGAAATTTTAAATTTTACTTTCCCTGGGTGACCTGTCTGGTCATAAGTATTATTTTGACTCTAATTTTTTCTCTTTGGCGCAGGTAAATCCTTGCCTGCGCCATTAAAATTAAAGGGTTACAGCCCTCTTCATCCTTCTAATGGTCCGTTCTTTCCCCAGAACTTCCATTGTCTCGAAGAGTCCTGGGCTGGCAGTCCTGCCGGTTATGGCCACCCGAATGGGTTGGGCTATGACCTTAAATTTTATATTAGCATCTTCCAGATATTTTGCCAAAATATTTTCCAACTCTTGCCGATCAAAGGTTTCGGTCTGCTCCAGGCGCCTGATGATCTCCTGAAGGTGGTTTCTGGCCTCATCTGACAGGAATTTTTGCACAGCTTTTGCGTCATACTGGAGCTGATCATCGGCAACCAAAAAGAACTCTGCCTGGTCGGCCATTTCCACAATCGTTTTAGCCCTGGGCTGAAGCAGGGGCACAATCTTTTCCAGGTAGGTCAAGTCTAAGTCTGAGTAACTGTCCCGGATATGCTCGCTTAGAAGCCTGGCCAACCGTCGGGGATCTCCTTCCTTTATGTAGTGGCTATTCAACCACAATAATTTATCCATATCAAAGACACTGGCTGACTTGCTCAAGTTTTCCAAGGAAAACTTTTCAATCAGCTCTTCGCGGGAGAATATCTCTTCATCCCCATAGGCCCAGCCCAAACGCACCAGATAGTTGATCATGGCTTCAGGCAAAAAACCCATTTCCTTGTATTTCATTACTGACGTAGCACCGTGGCGCTTGGAAAGTTTTTTCTTGTCAGGCCCCAGAATCATGGGCACATGCCCAAAAAGAGGCACGTTAAGCTCCAAGGCCCTGTAGATGAGGATCTGTTTGGGGGTGTTGTTGATATGATCGTCTCCGCGCAAAACATGTGTTACCCCCATAGTCGCATCATCCACCACCACGGCCAGGTTATAGGTAGGTGTGCCATCAGCCCTCTGGAGCACAAAATCATCCAATTCTTCATTATTTACAGCAATCGGTCCTTTGACCAAATCATGAAATGCTGTTTGGCCGGTCAAAGGGGCCTTTAAGCGAATAACCCGCCCAGGACCCGGGCCAAGATTTTTTTCCCGGCAGCGGCCATTGTATTTAGGCTTCAGGCCTTTGGCCCTTGCTTCTTCACGCATGGCATCCACTTCTTCCGGGGTACACTGGCAATAGTAGGCCTGTCCCGTGTCCACCAACTTCTGGATATATTCACGATATAGGTCTAAACGCTGACTTTGAAAATATGGGCCCTGGTCATAATCCAAACCAAGCCAATCCATTGCATCCAGAATGGCCTGGGTCATTTCTTCTCTTGAACGTTCAAGATCGGTATCTTCAATACGTAGGATAAACTCCCCGCCATTTTTTCGAGCTAGGAGCCAGTTGAAAAGAGCTGTTCTAGCACCGCCAATGTGCAGATAACCAGTGGGACTGGGAGCAAATCGGGTAATTACTTTGGTCATATTTTTATATTGGGGTTTAAGGTTTAGGACTAATTGTTATATTGAACATACGGTTTGCTGGGTAATGTCCAACTATTCGACTACTCAACCATTCTACCAGCCTTAAACTGCTTCTACAGCCTTTAGTTCCGGAATTTCTTTGAGAAGTAGACGTTCAATGCCATTTTTAAGAGTCATCTGAGACATGGGGCAACCCTGGCAGGCACCCTTTAGCCTTACTTTGACTATTCCGTTATCTGTTACTTCAACTAATTCCACATCCCCACCATCAGCCTGTAAAGTAGGCCTGATTTTATCTAGAACCTGCTCAACTTTTTCACGCATAGTTTCCTCCTATTAACAAACAAATAAATTTTTAATCCAATCTAAAAATTTTTTAAGCTTAGACACAATTTCCTCTCTTTTTTGCGGCAGAGTAGCCGGACCCACTTCCAAAGTCAAAAGATTGCTGTACTTCTTTTCTCTTAACAAACGCACAAAATTATCCAAAGGCAATTCTCCATCGCCTGGCCAAAGATGCTCCTGTAGACCCCGTGCATCAGAAAAGTGGACATTAACGAGTATGTCTAGGGGGAACTCATCCAAGGCTTGAAGAATATCCTTGTTGCTTATCCCGAGGTGACACACATCCAGAGTCAGATTAACATTTTTATTTATACATTGCTCAATATGCCCTTTAAAGGGATCTCGCCCAAAAGGATTGTCAGCCACCGTAGGCAAATTTTCCAGAGATAAGGCTACATTGGCCTTTAAATCTTCAGGCAAATTTCTGGTTTTGGCATACCACCAGAAATGAGCGAGCTGACTGAGTTTGAAAGCTGGAGGATGCAAGGTGATATTTTGCAGCTCCGGGAGTTTATTCCCCAAAATAACGCTTTTTTCCCAAGCCCGCAGGTGTCCGCCCCATAGACTCCATTGCCTGAAAGGGGCATGCAAACTTAAAATTGGCATGCCCCGGGTTTGAGTCATGGTTTGTTGAACATCCAGAAGTTCAGGGTGATTGAGAATGAGTTCGAGTCCGTCAAAACCTGCATCCCTGGCAATTCGCGCGCATTCGGACAGGGGCAGGTGAAACAAGCAACCTGAAGAAAGAAGGAACGTTGGTTGGTCGGCCATGGATTAAAGAGAAAACTAAGCTTCTTTAACCATTAACTAACTTTCGGATAAAAATGATCTCTGACCCAGAAAAGAAGGTCGTATTTTTGCTCAAGTTCTGCTCGCAGCTTATTTTCTTCGGCTTTTTCCATACCGTGGATACGGATGTAGACATGCCTAAACCCTGGTTCCGGCTGCTCATATGCACTGAGGATACTTATAATTCTGGCTTTATGAGCTCTCAGGTCATCCAAAATCTTTTTCAATGAGCCAGGCTCATTACGGAGCTTAAAGCCCATCTGCACCCCATCCAGGTAAACTCCGGTGATATTGACAAGAACCTTGAATATATCCGTATCAGTAATGATACCGACCACATTCTGATCCTCGTCAACAACAGGCAAGCCTTCAATTTTTTTATCCAGCATTTTGGCAGCTGCTTTTTCTACAGTATCGTCAATATTTATAGTGTAGGGATTAGGTGTCATTATATCCTTAACCTTGATCTCAGAGAGAAGATAATAGAGTTCATGCACATCCAAAGTAGTGGCTTTGGATGGAGAAGCCTCTTTAATATCTCTGTCGGTGACAATGCCCACCAACTTGCCCCTTTCATCTACAACCGGCAATCTACGAATATTTTTATCCTTCAAAATTTTAGAAGCCTTCATCATAGATGTGTCCGGGGTAACAGTGATAACCTCTTTGGTCATCCAATCCTTAATTAGCATCTCTGCCTCCTTTTTTATTCATATTAAACAGGATGGTAACTATGGAAATCTATTAAACATTATTGGACGAACTGGCAATGGCAAAAATAAATCGGACACATAAAAAATGCCGGGTAAACCCGGCATTTTTTTATGTTTGTTCTGGCCCATGAAGTATAGCCATGACCTTATCCACATCCGGCGGGAGAGCATCCTCCTTTTTGGATGCATATTCCAATTTAGAAAAGATATAGATAGCCATAAAGCCCAAGACCATTACAAAACCGCCCGGATTCTTAAATTGAAGCATTGTCGGCAGATAAGATTTGCCTAAAATCATGATAAACGACCCAATAATACCTGTTAAAAGCCCTGCTATGGCGCCGTTTTTGGTCATTTTGGGCCACCAGATACCCATGACCAAGACAGGGAAAAACGTTGATGCAGCAATGGCAAATGCCAATCCCACAAGGACAGCGATCTGCATCTTTTCAGCCGCAAAACCCAGGGGGATTCCCAAAAGACCGATACCAACAGAGGCCATACGGGCTATTTTGACCCGATTTTTTTCCGGCATGTCCGGATTAAATATATTGACCACAAGATCGTGTCCAATAGCACCGGCACAGGCAATTATCAAACCTGCAACAGTAGACAAGATGGCCGCAAAGGCTCCCGCGACAACAATGCCAAGAAGGATCTGACCGCCAAAATAAGACCCAGCTACAGGCACAGCCAAATTTTTACCATTCTCTGCCAGCCATTTGGTCAAATGAGGGCTCAACCCAAGTTCATTGCTGCGTAAAAACACATAGCGCATGACATGGCCCACATAGGGAGACAAAATATAAAATAGACCTATAAGGAAAAGAACATAAATAACCGTACGCCGGGCAGCCTTGCCATCCGGAGCTGTATAAAAACGAACCAGAATATGGGGTAAACCGGCTGTGCCAAACATCAAAGCCAGGAGCAAGGACAGAGTATCTTTGAGGTTAGTCAGCCAGTAACCTGGTTGGATATAGGCACTACCCACAAATGTTTTATTGGTAACGGGTTCCGGGCCGTTAAAGGATTGTATAAAATTAACCACGTCAGTGTAAGTGTAACCCTTGAGCACAAAGGGAATAAACGCTAAAAGGAACATGGAGCCGAATAAAATCCAGAATTGGACCAATTGGTTGATGGTGGTACCTTTCATCCCGCCCACAGCTACATAAGCAGTAATGATCAAAGCGATAACCACAATGGCTGCCTGATAACTCATGCCCAAAAGCAACCCCATGACCTTACCCGCTCCAAGCATTTGCGGAGCCATGTAAAACAGCGAAATAAAAAGAACACCAATGACCCCCAGAACTCTGGCTCCCTTGGAATGAAACCTTTCCGATACAAAATCCGGCACTGTATATTTACCAAATTTTCTAAGAGGTGAAGCCATAAATAAAAGTAAGGCAATGTAACCTACAAAAAAACCAAGCGCATAGATTATACCGTCAAAACCTTTCAAAAAAGCGATTCCGGCCACACCCAGAAAAGAAGCGGCACTCAAATAGTCACTGGAGATGGCTGAGGCGTTGATAAAGCTGTTTACCTTACGACCAGCAAGATAATAATCAGCCGAAGTTTTCTGGATGCGAAACATCCAGGTGGTGATGACAGTAAAAAGAAGCATCAATCCTATTAGGACCAAAGCAGTAACAGGGACTTGATAGCCAACGTCCATAACTCTCCCTCCCCCTTATAATTTTTTTATTTCATCTTCCATGTTATTGGCCATTTTGACATAATAGATAAAGACTATCCAAGTTATGGGATAGACAAAAACAGCAACCAGAAAATAATGTAGAGGAAGAGAGAAAAACGTGACTCCGGCAATCCAGTCTTTGGCCAAATAGGTTAACAAATAGATAAAAAGAATGAATAAAAAATACGGAATCCCAAAAATCAAAGCGAATCTTAATTGTTTTTTGCGTAATTCATTGACATCCATGGCCATACCTCCTTTTCCTCTTTATTATTTATTATAAATGATTATAGAAAATTATTATCAGCATTTATTTAACAATTGCAAGTGAATATTTTTTTTAACAGTAACTTTAACCTATTGAACATTCACGAAAAATATAACCCATTTAACCCTCATTTTTTACCGTTTAACGCACGTTATTCGTTGGCAGAAGTTTTTTAAGGAGTTGTAATTATGGGCGCTTTGAAGTTAGAGCAAACCCTTAAGGACATCGACTTCAAGTCCCTTATTGAAGAGGGAAAGTTGGCGGAAATACGCAATCTGCGCCTTAGGTTAGTGCAAAACTGGCTGAGCCAAAAAATTTCAACTTATAAGCTGTGTAAATTAATTTCTGGATTCAATGAAAAGGTTATTCAGAATACCTTGACTATATTTTCCCTGGAGTTCTCCTGGCTAAGAGAATGTACTTTTTTGGAGTTTGGTTCAGGAGGCAGAGGAGAGCAGGTACTCACATCCGACCAGGACAATGGGCTTTTATGGCTAAAAAAGCCCGATGAGCATGAACTGGATGAGGCTTGCCAAGATATAATTATGACCCTGGACGGGGCAGGTTTAAAACTATGTCCGGGAAATGTAATGATCAACAGCCCAGACTGGCGCGGTGACAAAAAGCAGTGGAAAGAAAGGCTTTTTAACTGGTTGTCCAATCCGCTGGAAAAAGGCTCCTGGCAGTTTGGGTTGATTTTAGACTTCAAGCCTCTTTTTGGTTGCCCAAATGAGGCCTTGGATCTTAGAGAAGAACTATGGGAATATGTACGCACCAAACCTTTGGTTTTAAAATTCTTAATCGATGAACTGCAGCAATATAGAGTCCCTCTATCTTTCTGGGGGAATTTTATTCTGGAAAAAGAAGGAAAACACAAGGGGCAATTAAACCTTAAAAAAAGTATCCTGGCTCACCTAACCAACGGAGTTAGAATTTTAGCCTTAAAATATGCGCTTAAGGAAGTGAATACGGTGGATCGCATCCGAAAACTACAGGAAGCAGGTCATATAGAAAAGAACATGGCACAGGCCTTAAAAGAACTCTGGCAATGGGCCCAACTAAAAAGGATAGAGATTGGCATATCCTGTCTAAAAGAACAAAAACAAGGACATAATTACCTGAACCCCTATTTGTTGCCCAAAGATGAACAGAAAAGACTGAAAAGCTGGCTGAATCATCTGGACAAATTTTTGAAATTGGTCTTTATGGGAACGCAATTTAGTGTCTGATTCGCAACTTGTGTTTTGTGAACCATAAAAAAATCTAAATTGCTTTTACCCTGTCGATAAAAACAGTATATGGGGGGACCATTGAATTTCCATTTGAAGGGATCAAACAATATGAAAACTTTATACATTGACTGCGCGTTTGGCATCAGCGGAGATATGTTTCTGGCGGCTCTGGCTGACCTTGGTCTAGACTTCTCTAAGCTGGAAACAATTTTTGAAGAAGCCGGGCTCAAAGCAACTATTGAAGTTAAAGAAGAACAGCGGTGTAGGGTTGATGGCAGGCAGGTGGACATAATTTATAATCAAAATCAGCCCCTCAGGACACTTAAAGATATTTTGCCTCTGGTTCAAAACTTGAAGATACAAGAAAACATTCTTCACAAGGCAGTTAAGGCCTTTAAGCAGCTTGCCCGGGTAGAGGGCAGAGTACACAACATACACCCGGACGAGGTCCATTTCCACGAAATCGGGGCAATGGATACCCTGGTGGACATTGTCGGGGCCTTTTGGGGACTACATGAGCTGGGCATTGAAAAGGTCTATTCTTCATCTGTCCCCTGGTTCCGGGGAAAAATAAATTGTACCCACGGCAGAATATCCCTTCCAGCCCCGGCCACTACCCTTTTGCTCCTGGACAAACCTGTCCAGGATACAAATTTTGACTGGGAAATCATTACCCCAACGGGCGCATTGATTATAGACCAGGTAGTTGATGAATTTAGACCAGGTCCTTGCGGTATTTTACGCGGAACTGGTATCGGTTTTGGAAAAACCAGGGAAGGATTTAATGGGCTACGTGTTTATTTACTAGAAGAGAAAATAGCCCCGGCAGATGAGGTTTATGTCTTAGAATCAAACGTTGACCATCTAACAGGGGAAGAGTTGGGGCTTTTTTTTGATCAGGTATTGGCCTCAGGGGCCCTGGACGTCATCTATTTGCCCGGAGTGATGAAAAAAAACAGGCCAGGCGGGATGCTCCAGGTCTTGTGCCCGCCAGAACATTTGCACACTGTGGAGGATGTCTTTTTTAAACATAGTTTGACCCTAGGCTTAAGGATACGCAAAGTGCAAAGGGTCATGCTTCCTCGGCAGGAATCAACGGCCAGGACAAAATGGGGGGATGTGCAGGCCAAAAAGATAACCTGGAAAAATAATCAATTTTTGCGGCCGGAAAATGAATCGCTAAAAAAATTAGCGCAAAAAACAGGGCTTTCTGTTGTGGAACTAAGGCTTTTAATGCAGGATTTACATGAAACAGATTAGGGCCTGTGCAACCGGATAAAAATATTTTCCGTGACGAGGGGGTGGTCAATGCAAAAAATGGCGCTCAAGCCTGGATGGACCAGAGAAGTTTGCTCGCCGTTTTCCTTTTCCAACGCATAATCACTGTTTTTTATCACTGGCCGCTTTAGCCCCGGACAGACGAGTTCAACGTCTAAATTTCTATCCCATTTTTCTTTGACCCTGACCCGCCATTTATGAGCGTCTATTTGTTCCTCGACTTGGGCCAGGATGATTTTCTTCTCATTTTTAGCCAGGGGGGAAGCAAAAATTTTTCTTTGTGGCAGAAAAAAGCCAGAGCCCAAAGGTCTGGTACTGGTATTTCTAAGCTCTTGGAGGTAAATATCCAGGTCAAATTCTTTTTTCTCCAAAGCATTGAGTGCTGTTTTATATACATCCACAACCTGAGCCAAGTAGGATGTGGTTTTCATCCGCCCCTCGATCTTTAGAGAGGTAATTCCTACTTTTTTCAGCCAGCTTAAATACTTGATCAAACATAGGTCTTCGGCACTAAAAAGCCTGGAAAAATCTTCCTGCTCGACTACTTCCCACAGAACCTTTCCGGGCCTGGTCTTCTCCTCAACCTGAAAGGCTATGGGCCTATACTCAAAACGACAAGGATGTGTACATAACCCTTGATTGGCTGAACGATCATTCATATAGGCACTCAAAAAACATCGCCCGGATACGGCCATGCACATGGCTCCGTGCACAAATAGTTCCAACTCAATATCTTTAACCTGGGTTGCTATGGCTCGAATTGTCTTAAACCCCAGTTCGCGAGCCAGGTTGACCCTCTTTATGCCCATATTTCGCCAAAAGGCCACGCTTGCGCTGTTACTGGTATTGGCCTGGGTACTCAGGTGAATGGGTATGTGCGGACAGATCTTTTGGGCTAGACTAATAATCCCCGGGTCAGCAATAATCAGCCCATCAATCTGCAACGGGACCAGTCGGTGAAGATATGCCTCCACCGTGGGAAGATGGTGTTCAAGGGCAAGCAGATTAAGACAAAAATAAACCTTGACGCCTTTTTCATGTGCGAATTCTAAGGCGCGCTCCAGATCATCAAAGTCAAAACCTTGAGTTTTGGCGCGAAGGTTTAGGTCTGTACCGCCCAAATAGACAGCATCGGCTCCGTAAAAAATGGCTGTTTTCAGCTTATCAAAATTACCTGCCGGGCAAAGAAGTTCGGGGCAAAAATCTTTTTTTAAACCCAAAGCCCTTGCTCCTGCCTTCTGGTCTTTATCTTTTCCAACAAGGAATAAGGAATGTCCAAATTTCCTTTCCCTGTCCCCAAGGCAATATGAGGTTTGATCCTGCCATGGAAATCCGAGCCGCCACTGACCAAAAGGTCTAATTCCTGACAGATGTATAAATAAGCAGCAGTTTGATCCGGCGTATGTTCAGAGTAAAAGACTTCTACTCCGTCCAGACCAAGTTTTTTTAGCTCGACAAGCTCCTTTTCCAGGTCAGGCAAATGCAAGTTCAGAGAAAAGGGATGGGCCAAAATAACAGTAGCCTGTTCCTTTTTAAGCAAAGAGATAGCTTCCTTTGGGGTAAGCTTTTGCTTGGGCACATAGGCACTGCCCCGGGGGCCAAGGTACTTATTAAAAGCCTCCTGGATAGAGGGGACAATTCTTTTCTTCATCAAAACCTGGGCCAGATGGGGACGCCCCACACTTCCTCCCCCGGCCAATTCTTTGACTTCTGCATAAGTAATGTCCAAACCTAAGTCTTGGAGTTTGGCAATCATCAGCTCGTTGCGCTTATTCCGTTTGGCCTGCAAAGACCTCAAAGCTGCATCAAGCTGCTCCGCTTCAGGCCTAAGCCACAAACCGAGGATATGCATAATCCCGTCCGGATAATCCACGCTTAATTCACAGCCGGGGATGACTTCTAGACCTAGTTCTTTTCCTGCCTGCAAGGCAGAGGCAAGACCTCTGATTGTATCGTGGTCAGTAAGGGCAATGGCCTTCAGACATTGCTCTTTTGCCAGTCGAACCAATTCGGTGGGGGTCAAGGTACCATCAGAGGCAGTCGAATGGGTATGTAAATCTATTTCAGGCATGTAGTTAAATATGCACAGGCTCAAATATTAATAAATTTATCAAAATTGCAAATTTCAATTTTAAAATAATTTCGCCAAAGGTAGAGGCAGTTAAAATATGACCTTATCAACAAATACAATAGATTAACAGACTAATACTTTTAGTCTTAATACCAGTCTTTTTTCTTCCGTTTGTCTAAAAAAAAACTATTTATTTTAACTTTAGTTTGTCTTAAACTTTAGATTAGATTATGAGTTGCTACTTGAAACGATACGTAATCCTGCCCCGAGTTAGATCATAAGGGGAAAGCTCAACCTTGACCCTGTCTCCCGGCAAAATACGAATATAGTATTTACGCATTTTGCCAGAAATATGCCCAAGTACCACATGCCCATTATCCAATTTAACTCTAAACATGGCATTGGGCAGTGCTTCTTCCACAACACCTTCCACCTCGATGGCTTCTTCTTTGGCCATAAAAACTCCTTTCAAAGGTTGATTAGTTAGTTTAACAAATTTAAAATGAATTATATTTAATAAATTGAAGCTATGAACATGTCAAGATAAACCAAAATCAGACTTTAGTATATTATGAAAAATAATCTTTCAATAAAATGGAGTAAGGGCGAGCCTGATGAAGCCGTAGACGTTATCCGGCCAGATCTGGTCAAAATTGAGCGGTTGCGAACAAACGCGTCCCTTGGCCCGAAGGTCCTTTTTTTTAGTGGAGGTAGTGCTCTCAAGGCGTCAAGCCAGAAGCTCATCCAATATACTCATAACTCCATCCACATTGTCACTCCCTTTGATTCAGGTGGCAGCTCTGCCAGGTTAAGGCATGCTCTACGCATGCCCGCAGTTGGGGATTTACGCAACAGGCTTTTGGCGCTAGCTGATAAAAGTGTTCCTGGAATCCCTGAAGTGCAGGCCTTACTTTCTTATCGCTTTCCCAATAATCTCCCTCAAAAAAACTTGAGCATGATTTGGGATGATATAGTAAACGGGAGAAGTCATCTTTTCCTTAAAGTCCCCCGCTCCATACGCGAAAATATTTGTGATTACCTGCGCATAGTTGAACAAAATTTATCTGCGGATTTTGACTTAAACAGGGCAAGCCTGGGTAATCTTGTTCTTGCCGGGCTCTACTTAAAGAGTAACCGGAAGATTGACAGGGCAGTTGAAGAATTTTCCCGCCTGGTAAACTCCAAGGGAGTAGTCCGGCCAGTGGTCGACAGAAGCCTGCATCTGGCAGCAGAACTGGAAAATGGACAAAAGATAGTTGGCCAGCATCTTTTGACAGGTAAAGAGGGGCAAACGATCCAATCCAGAATTAATGATATCTATTTGGTAGAAGACAATACATCACTTCTGCCCGTTGAGGTACAAATTGATACGAAAACCAGGGACTTGATATTAAACGCAGATTTGATCTGCTACCCTATGGGCAGTTTTTATACCAGCCTAATTGCCAATCTCTTGCCCAGGGGAATTGGGGAAGCCATAGCTCAAAACCCCTGCCCGAAAATATTTATCCCCAACACAGGAATTGACCCGGAGTTGCAGGGGATAAACCTCTCGAATCAGATCAAAATTTTATTGAAATACTTGAGAAAGGATAAATCTTCCATGAGCATAAGCAAGTTATTAAACTTTGTAGTGATGGATGTCGATACCAACAGGTATGCCGGAGGAATCCGGGAAGAGGAGCTATCCGCCCTGGGGATTAAGGCTATCCGTTATCCATTGGTCACTAAAGACTCTGCCCCCTACCTAGATGTAAACCGTTTATGTGAGGTTATTTTTTCAATAGCATAAAGCATGATGAACTATCTCTGAAAAAAATAAAAAGAGGCAAATTATACCTGCCTGTAGCGTGGTTTTAATTTGCCTCTTTTCTGTCTTGCTGGTCGGGATGAGAGGATTTGAACCTCCGACCCCTTGAACCCCATTCAAGTGCGCTCCCAGACTGCGCCACATCCCGACAATTTATAATTATAGAGGATTTAAATCTTACTTGTCAATATTTTTTTAATATCGACAGATTATAGTGCATTTAATTTGGTGGAGGCGAGGGGATTTGAACCCCCGACCTCAGACTTGCGAAGCCTGCGCTCTCCCAGCTGAGCTACGCCCCCTCTTTGTGAGAAGATAGGAGGATAAGAAATTAATGAAGATAGGGAAAAAAATCGCTGTTTCTTAACTTCCCAGCCTTTTGTTCTTTACTCTCCTATGACCGGTTAATCAAGTATAAGATCTCAACTTTCTGACATGATTAACAACCTCAAATTACTGCACAATTGAAGAGTGCATTTTCTGAAATGCATTACAAACGGG
>NZ_CEYAEZ010000075.1:0-12495 GCF_982781345.1 Desulfovulcanus sp. | reverse complement strand
TTTCCCTTCAACAAATCTCGCCCCGGTTTACCCAATCTTGTGCCAAGCCAGCAAAGGGCAAGTCTGCAAAGATTTTCTCCCCAAAACATGATTTTACCATGTTACCCTTTTGGGGTACGTAAAAGGAAAAAGTCAAAGCCTTGCAGCTTTTGCAAGATTTGGCACAAGATTGGGTAAACCGGGGCGAGATTTGTTGAAGGGAAAAATTAAAAAATTTAAGAGTTAGAAAGTACTTAAGCTTTGAGCTGCATTAAATGGTAAGGGTTGATTAAAAGGGTCCTCCTAAGAGATAAAACGGAGAACTGGTAGGGTCGAACTGTTTAATGGATTTTTAAGATAAAAACCAAAAAATAAATATATTATAATTTACAATCAAAACAAGGTGTTATGTAAGAAATAATGGTGTTAAATCTTGAGCCTTGCTCACTTTCTGGTCAGGAGCTTCGACAGTATAAATTGTTTTAAAAAAAGATAATTGTTGCATAATTGATATATGTTTGTTTATGTATAGTTTTAGGTGTGTCAGGCAAGAATGTAAAGCTTAAGAGGATATTAAAAAAATGTTTTTAAATAAGTATATTTTTTTATTCATTTATTTATTATTTATGATTTCTTGTGCCCCTGAACAGGAGGTAGTTGCCAACGGGGATGTAGTGATGGGGGTGACAGATAAAGAGATAGTTTTGGGCTCATCTTTGGCTTTAAAGGGACATGCCAGTTATTTGGGAATACAGACTTTGCGCGGGGCAAAATGTTATATTAACTATGTTAACGAAAACGGAGGAGTTTTTGGACGTAAAATCAGGATAATAGCCTATGATGATAGTTATGATCCACCTAAGTGTCTTGCTAATACCCAGCGTCTTCTGATTAATGATAAGGTTTTTGCCCTTTTTTGTTACGTTGGAACACCGACGACGATAAAAGTTCTGCCTATGATTGAAGAGGCCAAGATCCCTTTAATAGGCATGTTTACAGGGGCTAATGCTCTGAGAGAACCTTTCAATCCATATTTAATCAATATCCGTGCTTCGTACTATCAGGAAACCAGGGAGGCAGTGCGTCATCTTGTTCAAGATCTAAACTTACAACGGATAGCGGTGTTTTATCAGTATGATGCCTACGGGTTTGATGGGTTGACCGGGACGGAATTGGCTTTAAAGAGTTTTGGCCTGACACCGGTAGCCAGGGGGTCATATGTACGAGGTACCATGGATATTGATGAGGCCTTTAACAAGATTTGGTCATCTCGTGCGCAGGCTGTTGTTATGATTGGTACTTATGATCCTTGCGCCAAGTTTATTCAATTGGCCCAGGCAAAGGATTACCATCCGGTTTTTTATAATCTTTCTTTTGTAGGGGCAGAGGAATTGGCCAGAAAACTTAAAGGAAGTAAGGAAATTGTGCTTATGTCCCAGGTGGTTCCGCCTCCCACGTCTTGTGAAGATGCTGCTGATGAAAATTTACCCAACTATATTAATCTGTTAAAAAAGTATTTCCCTAATGATAGGCCGAATTATGTGGGATTTGAAGGATATATCAATGCTAAGGTGCTCGTAGAAGGACTTCGCAGGGCTGGCCGGAATTTAACCAGGACAAAACTGATTAAGGCTATAGAGTCTATTAAAAATTTTTCCTTAGAAGGCGATATCGATGTTCATTTTGGCGTTCATGATCACCAGGGCATGGACAATATTTATTTTACACGTCTTGAAAATGATGAGTTTGTCTTGATTGAGGATTGGAGTGATATAAAGAAAAAATACAATGAGTTGACTTTAGCTGATTAGATAAAATTGATTAAGTTGGGAAATTTAACCAAGATAGAACAAAATGTTAGATATACGAAAGAAGTTCAAAGATTTATCCCTGAAGAATAAGATTTTTTTGTCCATTATTTTAGTTATTTTGATTATCAGTATAGCCATTGCCTTATTGGCAAGATGGATTTTGGTTTCGAGTCTAACCAAAGAACTTGAAACCAGAGGTGTGGCTATTGCTCACAGTATAGCTGAGCGCGGGGGCGGGTTTATTCTGGACAAAAACTATCCTCGTCTTCTGGCCTTAATCTTTGATGAGGCCAAACTTAGGGAACGTAAGCAATTAATTAACTACATTTTTATTACAGATCAGGAAAATGAGGTTATTTCCCATACTTTCACCCATCCTTTCCCTGAAAAATTGAGGCGGATAAATCCCCTGGGGGAAAAGGAACAAAGTGTGCGCCTGGTGGAAGTTCATCATAAGATGACTTACGATATAGCGGTTCCTGTCAAGGAAGGAATCTATCGGATCGGAACTGTACATGTGGGCTTGAATAAAGCCCATATTGACAGGTTGATCTCCAAGTTACGTATAACTTTTCTGGGGTTTATTTCACTGGTCATTGTATTCATATTTTGGCTTAGCCATAGACTGGCTTTAACCAT
Source organism: Desulfovulcanus sp. (assembly GCF_982781345.1). NCBI lineage: Bacteria > Pseudomonadati > Thermodesulfobacteriota > Desulfovibrionia > Desulfovibrionales > Desulfonauticaceae > Desulfovulcanus > Desulfovulcanus sp. Next base: position 10,066 of record NZ_CEYAEZ010000075.1, on the reverse strand, counting down.
AACCCAGCCGGTGAGTAAATTGACCAGGATCGCTGACACTTTAAGTCGGGGAGATTTTGACGTCGCTCTGGATATGGGAGATGCAGATTTAAAATGGGATGTTTCTAAATGCCCGGCTTATACTGATACTAATATGCCATGCTGGCATTTGGATCAGGCCAAGCTGCTGGAGGGTGAGGGTGAGAAGAAACTTAGACAATGCAAGCAGTGTTTATTTTATCGTAAAAGGCAAGGGGATGAACTGGTACAGCTAAGGGACTCATTTATAAATATGGTCTGGAGCATTCGTTTGTACCGCAAACGACTTCAGGAGTCAGAAGCCAAGTATCGTTCCTTATTTGCCAGTGGCCCGGATCCTATTTTTGTTGTCCAGGCAGATGATTATACTATTCTTGATGCCAATCCTAGGGCTGAAGAGGTGTATGAATTTCCCAAAGACGAACTTTTAGGGCGATCTTTTGAACGTCTTTGGCCAGAGTGTCGACAGGTTTTTACCGGGGAAGAAGATAGATTTATGCATAATGGATATTTATATCGAGCCAAAGTCATCAATTACAAAAAAGGCGGGAGACCATTTTTTGTCAGCATCCATGCCTGTCCTATCAGCTATGCCGGAAAGCAGGGTATCATTCTGGCTTGCGTTGACGTTACTGAAATGATCGAAAAGGACGCCCAATTGATTCAGGCAAGTAAAATGAAGACCCTGGGCGAGATGTCCGCGGGCATAGCTCATGAACTAAATCAACCCTTAAATGCCATCAAAATGGGCAGTGAGTTTTTAGCTTTAGCCGTACAAGAAGACTTGCCTGTAGATAAAGAAAAGTTTTTGAGTGTAGTAACCGAATTGAGTAAACAGGTGGACAGAGCTTCGGAGATAATAAATAATCTTCGTGCGTTTAGTCGTAAATCGTCGTTGATCAGAGAAAAGGTCAGTGTTAATGATGCCATTTTAGGGGTTCTATCTATCTTAAAACAGCAGCTTAAACTGCAAAATGTTGACTTTGATCTAAGGCTTAAAGATGATCTGTGTCTAATTATGGCTCACAGTAACCGTTTGCAACAGGTGTTTTTCAACCTAATTACCAATGCCCGGGATGCTATTTTGGAGCAAGCTAAAACAAAAGACTATCCTTATAAAGGAATGATCAGGATCGCTACTTTTGAAAAGCAAGACCGCGTGGTAGTGCACATCGAGGATAACGGCATAGGTATCCCTGAGTCAGTCATGGATAAAATATTCGAGCCTTTTTACACGACCAAGGAGAGTGGCCAGGGCATGGGACTGGGTTTGGCCATTACTTATGGTATTGTTAAAGACTATGAAGGGAAGATCGACATAGAAAGTGTAGTTGGCCAAGGTACTAGTATAGAAGTCAGTTTCCCCAAGGCATAATCTGTTGCCAAAAGCTTATATTGAGTTTTATTGAGTTGAGAAAACAGAAGGCTATATTTGTGCGTCTTTAAGAGTCTGTGGGCAAACCTTACTTAAGAGGACAAATTTTCATAATTTTTTCAATCCTGATTTCTTTCATGCTGGTGCAAATGCCTGGACCCATCTATAGCTTGCTTGCGGACAGAGCATAATGGGACGTTTTGGATAAATGAATATTCTCTTTATTGTCGATAGTTATGGCAAATAGTCCCGGATATTTAGCTTTGTCTCCCCGATGCTCTGCTTATCCGCAAGCTTCGCCAAGATGGCTTACCCAGCCCTTTGCAATGCTTTCAAGAAACCAGGATTTCTAATCTGGTAGTTAAAATAGGATTTGGCTACAGACTCTTAAGTAAATGACCTTAGGCTTAAGTTATGAACGTTACAATTAAGAATTCAGGTGAGCTATGCAAGACAAGGAAAAAATTTTAGTTATAGATGATGAGGAACCAACTCTGAATATGTTTGAGCTTTTTTTGCAGGCCTATGGATTTGAGGTAGTTACTGCAACCAGCGGGGAACAGGGGCTGGAGTTGTTTAAATCCTGTCAACCATCCATTGTCTTAACAGATATAAAAATGCCAGGCATGGATGGCTTGCAGGTATTAAAAAAAATTAAAGAGATGAGGCCCGGGACAGAGGTTATTGTCATTACAGGCCATGGGGATATGGATTTGGCCATCAGGGCCTTAAATCTGGATGCTACGGATTTTATAAACAAGCCCATTGGTCGGGAAAATCTGGAGAAGGCGCTTGCCAGGGCTAGGGAAAGGATTGCTCTTTCTAAAGCCAAGCAAAAAGAGATTACCTTAAAAATTGAAAATGGCAAGGCTATTATAAATATATGTGGCCATGTTAATGCCTTATCAGCCTCAATTTTAAATGATACTTTTCAGAATTCTCTTCTGAACAATGTGCAAAAATTAGTGTATATTTTTAAAAAAAGTACAACTATTAACGGAGCAGGCATTGCTGCACTTTCAGAAATTTTTACCCAGGCCAGGAAAAAAGGCCTGGAAATTTTTGTAGTTAACTTGCCAGAAAATTTTCAAAAAGTGTTTCAAGTATTGGGGCTAAACAAAAAGGTCTGCATGGTGGACAAAATTGAACACATAGATAAAAATAAACACTAGTAAAAGACTAAAAGGGTAGAAATGTGAGAATTTTGTGGTTGATGGTTAATGTTTTATAGTCTTTTGAGTTATAATTTTACCCTTTTAAATTTTAATAAATATAAGCGAGGAGACAAATGGATAAACTTAAAGTTCCAACTGATTTGCCTGAACCAGTACTGAGTCCTAATGCCAAGATTGTCCTTACTAAAAGATATTTACGCAAAGGACCTGACGGAGAGCCGGTGGAAGACTTTAAGGGTCTTTTTTGGCGTGTGGCTTATAGTATCGCCCGGGAAGAAGAAAAGTATGAAAAGTCTCCGTTCAAGGTCGATGAGCTAGCCAGAATTTTTTATACCTTAATGGTGGAGTTTAAGTTTTTACCAAATTCCCCCACGCTTATGAATGCTGGCACAAAACTCGGCCAATTGGCTGCCTGTTTTGTCCTGCCCGTGGGGGATTCAATGGAGGAGATATTTGATGCCATAAAGTATGCAGCATTGATCCATAAATCAGGAGGCGGGACAGGGTTTTCTTTTTCCAGGTTAAGACCCAAGGATAGCCGGGTTGGCTCCACAGGGGGCATTGCCTCAGGCCCTCTTTCTTTCTTAAAGATTTTCAACACCGCTACAGAACAGGTGAAGCAAGGTGGAACTCGCCGGGGAGCAAACATGGGCATTTTGCGTGTGGATCATCCAGATATTCTGGATTTTATCAAGGCTAAGGAAAGGGATGGCGAGTTAAATAATTTTAATCTTTCTGTGGCGTTGACTGAGAGATTTATGCAGGCTGTGGAAAATGATGAAGAGTACGAGCTGGTTGCTCCCCATACCGGCCAAGTGAAGAAGAAGCTTAGGGCGCGGGAGGTATTTTCTCTTTTAGTGCAAAAGGCTTGGGAAAGCGGTGATCCGGGAATCATTTTTCTTGATCGCATCAATCGGGACAACCCGACCCCAAAACAAGGTGAAATAGAGAGCACAAATCCATGCGGAGAGCAGCCGCTTCTTCCCTATGAAGCCTGTAATCTGGGTTCTATCAACTTGGCCAAATTTTATGCCAGTGATGCCGAGGACGGTATTGACTGGGAGAGATTGAAAGAAGTTGTGCATTTGAGTGTGCGTTTTCTGGATAATGTTATTGACGCCTCTAAATATCCCTTGCCTATTATTACCGAGACCGTGCACAAAAATCGTAAAATAGGTCTGGGAGTCATGGGCTGGGCCGACCTCTTATTTCAATTGGGCATTCCTTATAATAGCCAGAAGGCCCTGAATTTGGCGGAAAAGGTCATGAATTTTATTCAGAAAGAATCTAGGTCGGCATCGAAAATTTTGGCCATGGAGCGGGGACCGTTTCCTGCCTATCCTGAGTCGGTCTATGCCGAGCAAAACTTCGGACCTTATCGTAATGCGACTACTACCACCATTGCCCCCACGGGAACGCTGTCCATTATTGCCGGTTGTTCGTCAGGTATTGAGCCCTTGTTTGCCCTAAGCTTTGTCCGTCAGGTTATGGATGGAGAGAGACTGCTTGAGGTTAATCCATATTTTGAGCAGGCCATAAAAGAGGCTCAAAGTTATAGTCCTAAGCTTATGGAGGAGATCAGCCAGAAGGGAAGTATTCAACACATGGATTTTCTGGACCAGAATTTGCGGGAAGTTTTTGTCACGGCCATGGATATTGAGCCGGAATATCATTTGAAGATGCAGGCTGCGTTTCAAAAGTATACTGATAATGCAGTGTCAAAGACTGTAAATCTTCCCAATTCAGCTACTCAGGAAGATATCTGGAGAATTTACTGGCTGGCCTATGAATTGGGGTGCAAAGGAGTTACTGTCTATCGCGATGGTTCTAAGAGTACGCAAGTTCTCAGCACTGGCGAGGGAGCTAAAAAGGAGGAGGAAAAAGATAGTCAGCCCCGCGTGCGTGAACGGCCAGAAGTAGTTTATGGGTTCACGCAGAAGGTAAAAACCGGACTGGGTGATTTATATCTAACCGTCAATGAAGTAGATGGTAAGCCATTTGAGGTGTTTGCCACTATTGGCCGTTCAGGACGATCCATCACTGCCAAGGCCGAGGCTATCGGCCGTCTAGTTTCACTGGCACTTAGATCAGGCATTGATGTCCGTGATGTAGTTAAGCAACTTAAAGGCATTGGTGGTGAACACCCTGTGTTTCAGAAGAAAGGTTTGCTGTTGTCTATTCCGGACGCAGTGGCCTGGGTTTTGGAGAACAGATATCTCCAGGGTGATATGATAGACGCGGATGACAAGAGCCTGGATAGACCCAAGTGTCCGGAGTGTGGTCAGAAACTTTATTTTCAGGAAGGCTGTTTTGTGTGTCACGCCTGTGGTTACACAAAATGTGGTTAGGTTGCTTTAATGCAAGTGGAACAGGATCGAGATCGATGTAAACTGGAGTTTATCCGCAGGGTAATAAATGTCTTAACTGATTCCAGGTTAAGATTGACCCAGAAGTTGGACCACAGCCTGGCCTTGATTCTCAAGAAGATCTCGGCCAGGCAGGGGTCCATTATGCTTCTGGACAAGGATCACAATCAATTACAGATCCTTGCTGCGACCAAAAAGGACATAATTGGCAAGAGCCAACCAATTGATCGCAGGGCCATCTCTGGATATGTATTCGAATCTGGCCAGCCTCTTTTGATTGAAGATATCAATAAAGATCCTCGATTTAAGCCTGCAGCCGCCAGGTCAAAGAATTACCGCACCGATTCTTTGCTTTGTGTTCCCCTAATTTCCCAACGCCAGGATGTTATTGGCGTGATCAATGCCTCTGATCGCTTGGACGATACTTCCTTTTCCCAAAATGATCTTGGTTTGCTGATAGATTTTGCTGCCTATCTTTCCCCCCTGGTGGAGAATTCTTATTTGCTACATAAGCTAAAAGAAGAGAGGGAGAAGTATAAAAGTCTTGCCCAGGAGTTGGAGTTAAAGCAAAAAGAACTTATGATTACTTACACAGAACGCTCTGAATTGGTACAGATGGTGGTACACGATTTTAAAAGTCCTATTTCGGCAGTCATTTCTAATTTGGATTTGTTGAAATATATGGGTTTAAGAGAGGACCAAGAGCCTATTGTGAATACGGCTATGGATGGTGCGGAGAAACTTTTAGAAATGATTAATGAATTTCTGGAGGTAGCCAAGTTAGATCAATGGCAGGAAGACAAAGGAAAATTAGAACCCGTAGCTCTTGCTCCGATTGTTAGACAGGAGGTAGAGGGAATAGAGCCTATAGCCAGGGCCAAGGGGATTGATATCCAAATTACTAATAAAGAAGATGTCTTGGTGTTAGGTGAACCAACCCTTCTAAGCCATCTTTTGCAAAATCTTTTATCCAATGCAGTGAAGTATACTCCGCAGGAAGGAAAAGTACGTGTTTTTTGGGAGGTCAAAACAGGCAAACGCAGGACGGATAGGCATGATAGAATTGTAAAACTTTGCGTTCAGGATAACGGCCCTGGTGTGCCTGATGATCTAAAAAAAGTTATTTTTAATCGATTTACAAGGGCAAAGAGCCACAAGAACATTCAAGGTACAGGCATTGGCCTTTTTATTTGTAGCCGTATTGCAAATCTGTTGGGGGGGAAGATCTGGGTTGAGGACGTGAGAGATGCTCAGGCCAAAGGAAGCTGTTTTTGTGTAACTTTATATGCTTTGGAGAATGGCCATGCTCGATAAGGGAAAACCAGTATTAGTAGCGGATGATATTCAGCCGGCGAGGGAGACTATGGTTAATATCTTACGGGTGCTGGGGTTTAAAAATATCATTCAGGCAGCCAATGGTGAGGAAGCTTGGGAGCTTTTGCAAGACAATCCAGATGTTGAACTTATTATTTCGGATTGGAAGATGCCTAGAATGGACGGGATTGAATTTTTGCGTAAACTACGCAGGGAGTCAAAATGGCAGGATGTTCCTTTTTTATTTGTAACTTCAAAGAGTGAAAGGGAAGATGTAGCCCTTGCCTCGGATTTGGGAATAAGCGGTTATTTGGTTAAGCCCGTAACCATCGGTTCTTTTATTGAGAAGTTGAAGAAATTGGACCAAGACAGTTCGCAAAATGCTTGGAAGGAAGCATTTAAAAATGCACGGAGATTAGGAGCGGAAGGAAAATTTGACGAGGCAGAACACAAGCTTAGGGAGTTGATAGAGGAGTTTCCTGCGTTAGAACCGCGAATTTATCTGGAAATCGCCCATGTCTATGCTCAAAAAGAAGATTGGTATGAGGCGGAAAAGATGGCGGCCAATGCCTTGACGGTTAATCCTCTTATGGTCAGGGCATGGTTTTTCAAAGCACAAATGCAAGGAAAACAAAAGAGATGGGAAGAGGCCATTGAGAGCGCAAAACAGGCTTTGGAAATAAGTCCTAAGAATACGGAATACATGTTATTTGCTGGAGAGGCCTATTTAAATATAAACGATCTGACCAAGGCCAGAGAATATTTTATAATGGCTATTAATAACGACCCCAAGGATAATGAAGTAAAAGAGATTATCTGGAATACATATCTAAAATATGACCTTGTTCAGGAAGTGCAGGCAGATTTTGGTCCTCTTTTGTTTACTTCATTGACTGTCGATACCTTGAATAATTTTGCAGTGGCCCTGCGTAGACAGGGAAGGCCGCAAGAAGCTTTGGACGTATATAAGTTCGCTCTGAAAAAAGAGCCAGAGAATCAAAAGATATTATATAATATTTCAGTCGCTTATCTAAATGTCAATCGCACTGATAGCGCTATAAAGTATTTGCGAAAAGCTGTTCGAATAAACCCAGAATTCCAGCAAGCTCAAGAACTGCTTGATAAATTGACAACTAGTGAATCGTTAAGCGTGAAGGATGAGGCGGTGGAGAAAAAAGTCAGCAAGTAACATCTTGATAACATTGAGTGAGTCTGTGGCCAAACCTTACTTGAGAGGATGCGCCCGCAAAAAGACCCTTTTTGCAGGCAATGTTGAATTTTGAATGATGAATGTTGAATTATTTGAATAGCTTACAAGATAAAGATGTTTGTCAGAACTGTAAAATTTTAATTATTGCAGTTGCATCTTAAGGGGACAAATTTTCATAATTTTTTTCAATCCTGATTTCTTTCATGCTGGTGCAAATGCCTGGATCCATCTATATTTTGCTTGCGGATAAGCAGAGCATCGTCAAGATGGCTTATCCAGCCCTTTGCAATGCTTTCAAGAAACCAGGATTTCTAATCTGGTAGGCAAAATAGGGTTTGGCCACAGACTCGAGTATAGAAAGTTGAACCTAATTGTGATGGCATTGATTTTCGATTCGTGAAAAAAATGATTCAAGTTAAACATTTATCTTATAATTTTGGGCCTTATTGGGCATTAAAAAATATTTCTTTTGAGTTAGACAAAGGGGATTTTCTTTTTCTTACAGGTCCTTCAGGAGCAGGAAAAACCACTTTATTGCGTATCCTTCATGGCAGCTTGCCCGTTACAAGAGGGCATGTGCAGGTGGCTGGTTTTGACCTGAAAAAACTGCCAGTTCGTAAGCACTATCTTCTGCGACGACGGGTAAGTATTGTTTTTCAAGACTTTAAGATTTTGACTCGCAAGACTGTCTGGGACAATGTGGCTTTGCCCCTGCAGGTTAGAGGCATGTCGAGTATGCACATCCAAAAAAGGGTTAGAGCAGTGCTTAGGAGCTTACGCCTTGATCATAAGGCAGAGTGTCTTGGCCAGGAATTGTCCGGAGGTGAACAGCAACGGGTGGCTGTAGCCAGAGCTATAGTGGTCAATCCCAGGGTTCTTTTGGCTGATGAGCCAACGGGCAACTTGGATAAGGATCTGGCCTGGCAGCTTCTGGAAGTATTTCATCAATTTCATATTCATGGAACAACGATAGTTTTTGCCACACACAATGAAGAAATTATAGCCAGTAACCCGCAGGCCAAAGTGTTGAAGCTCTATCATGGGCAGATTGTAGAGGCCAGTTGGGCTTTGGAGGAGAAGACATAATGCGCATCATTGGTCACCTCTTGGTTCGGGGCATTAAAAATCTGGCTGAGAATAAAGGGGCGCAGGTCTTGACCATAGGCGCAGTCACTCTGGTGGCCTTTTTGTGCGGTTTTTTTATGCTCGTGTTATTTAATTTTCAGCAAATAATCGGAACAACTCAAAACAAAGTCCAATTTCAAATCTACTGGGAAAGGGGGGTGCCTTTATCCGAGGTGCACAAAGATTGGGAGCAAATCGCATCCTGGCCTGTGGTTAAGTCGATCAAGACATTTGCTCCTGAGCAGGCCTTGCAAATGCTGACTCAAACCTTTTCAGATGATGAGAGCAGCTCAAGCAGTGAGTACGTTAGTATTTTGGCTGATAATAATCCTCTTCCACCAACTGCTTTGGTGGAAGTAGAGTTATCGGTCTATAGTGACGCTGGCAGGAGCGAGGGTGCTGATCAGGCCAAGACCCTTCTGGACCGGTTAAAGAGTTTGCCAGGGGTGGACAGGGTGAACTTTAATCCTTTGCAAGTTGATCTGGCCAGAACCTGGCTAAAAATAGTACATGCAGTGGTTTGGCCTTTGATTGTGTTTTTGCTGTCTTTAATGGGGATGGTAGTGGGCAATACTTTGCGTCTATTTCACTTAAGCCATCAAGAGGAAGTGGAGATTTTAAACTTGGTCGGGGCAAGCAGAGCCTACATCCAACTCCCCATACTTATTGCCGGCGCCCTTCAGAGCTTGATTGGTGGCTGTCTGGCTTTGATTATGTTGAAGTTAACGCATTTGGTAGCACAAAAAATGCTTTATGTGCCCCCTTTCTGGCTAAAGATTAGTTTTTTACCCTTGCCTTATGTAGGTATTTTTTTGGCGGTGCTGATTTTGGTGGGAATAATTAGTGGATTGTTAGCTGGACAGAGTTCGTATTCGTGAGCGGAATAAATGTTTTAGAGCTCAAGGTAGTTAGAGATTTTTGTTGTGCCTTTTTTAAGATAACCCTGCTCTGATCAGAAAGGACGAGCAGGGTTCTAAGGCGGGCTAAAGTTCAAGCTTAGGGTTTAATGTAGGCACATCCCTCAGCCTGCAGCCTGATCAACTCCATGACACCTGCCGGTACCACTTCGCATTGTTTGAAAAGCTCTTCCCGGTCAATATCCAAGTTGCGGAGTGAGTTATTACAGACAAAAAATCGAACACCTACCTTAGATAGTTCTTCAATACGGGATGCGTGCTGCCTGGCTCGGTCACGCTGAAATAACCTGACCGCAACACCGTTAGCTACGAGATAAATACTGGCATCTTCAGCGGGGACCTCTTTTAGAAGATTAGTGATGTTGTTAAGTGCCATAATGAGCCTGTCCTCTTCATCCCAATCCAGATGGAAAACGACTTTGACTTCCATAGGTTTCCTCCTTTTTTAAAGCCAGGGTGAGGCTGGCAGAGCCCCACCCGTTTGCACTGATTTATTAAAATCTCAACTTTCGGAGTTAATTTACGAGCACATTTTCTTCAATGCTAACAAAGACTTGGACACATCT
>NZ_CEYAEZ010000074.1:0-12502 GCF_982781345.1 Desulfovulcanus sp. | reverse complement strand
CGGATGTCATGATTGACCCTGACCGGCTTTTCGGAAGGCACCTTGCCGTGCTTGGTAATACAGGCAGCGGCAAGTCATGCTCGGTTGCCGGATTGATCCGCTGGTCACTGGAAGCAGCAAAGCAGGATGACAAAAACCCGAATGCCCGCTTTATTGTGCTTGATCCCAATGGGGAATATTCAAGAGCCTTTGCCCAAGATAAAGACTCACTAAAAATTCGGTTGTTTAAAGTGAACCCGGAGGAAGGAGCAAACCAGCTCCAAGTACCGCTTTGGTTCTGGAATAGCGCTGAGTGGGTCTCTTTTACTCAGGCCAGTGGAAAAACGCAAAGACCAACGTTGATTCATGCGCTAAGGGCGGTACGGGACGGGCAGACGGACTTTCCCGAAGATGCAAGCCATGATATGCGTCGTTTTCTCAGAACAATTGTCAGCACAATTCAGGCGGAAAAGAACACAGGATCACCGTGGGGGCAATTCCCAAAACCGAAATCTTTCTTTGAAAAAATCAAAAAATGGAAATCCGGGTTAGAAACCCACCACTCATTTACCGCGGACGAACAGGACGCATTAACAAACCTGACGGACAAAATTGATGCCTTGGTTCAAGCTCGCAGCGGGCAACACCCGAATTACGATTTTACGAAACCAGAAGTTGACGAACTTCTTGAAAAGGCTAAGGAAGCCCATAAAGCCTTTGGGGGGAGCAATACAGAATTGTTACCCATTGATGCTGATATTCCACGTAAATTCAATGGGGATTCACTGTTACGAAGTCTGGAAGCAAGTGCGGAAACGCTGAATGTCTCCGAATATGTGGAGACCATGTTAATTCGTATCAGAACCATGCTTGCCGATACCCGCATGAAATCCATAATCAGTAATGCAACGGATGTCACACTTAAGCAATGGCTAACCGACTATATTGGAGGGGATGCCGCCGCTAAGAATGGCAGCTTGACGATTATCGACTTGTCCTTGGTTCCTTCTGAAATCATTCACATCGTTACCGCAGTAATAGCTCGTATGATCTTTGAAGCGCTGCAACGTTATCGAAACCTCAATGAGGAACATAAAACTCTTCCGACAGTATTGGTGATGGAAGAAGCCCATACCTTTATAAAGCGATATAAAATGGATGCTGAGAATCAGGATGCGGCTTCCGTGTGTTGCCAGGTATTTGAGCGTATAGCCAGAGAAGGACGTAAATTCGGGCTGGGTCTTGTCCTGTCATCTCAACGCCCTTCTGAACTATCCCCCACAGTGCTCTCCCAGTGCAATACGTTTCTCCTTCATCGGATCAGCAATGATCGGGACCAGGATTTGGTCCATCGGTTCGTCCCTGACAATCTCAAAGGATTGCTTCGGGAACTTCCTTCGCTTCCATCACAAAATGCTATTTTGCTGGGCTGGGCGTCTGAGCTTCCAATATTGGTCCGCATGAATGATCTTCCAAAGTCGCAACAACCTCAATCGGACGATCCTGATTTTTGGGATGTCTGGACCGGCGAAGAAACAAGAGATGTGAATTGGGAGGACATTGCAATGGATTGGCAGCAAATATCTGAGGAAGCTGCTGAAAAATCCAAGGACAAAGACGGGGAAGAGTAGAATGAGCAAGCGTAACGAAAACAGAGCGGGGTATAAAAAAACCAAAGTCGGGTGGATACCGGAAGAATGGAATGCTGAAAAACTCGGTATGCATGTGGGTATTATCAGCGGTAACAGCCCTGCCGTTTACAACCCTGGCAATTCCGGTGCTTATCCGTTCGTAAAAGTCGATGATATGAATTTATGTTCTATCTACCAGTCGAGCGCACGATTGTATTCTTCCGTGAACAAAGCTCTTGTCCCTGAAGGTGCTATTATTTTTGCCAAAAGAGGAGCCGCTATCGCAACCAATAAGGTTCGAATTGCCGAAGGTCCATTAGTCATGGATTCAAACATGATGGCCCTTGTAGCAAAAGATTCGATAGATTATTTGTTTCTTTACTATAGTATTCTTAAGGAAAAATTATGGAAAATAGCAGATACTTCTACAATTCCGCAAATTAACAATAAGCATATAAAACCATACAGAATCCCCCTCCCCCCTCTCCCCGAGCAGAAAAAATAGCTGAAATCCTCTCCGCCTGGGACCGGGCCATTGAGCAGGTGGGCAAGCTGATTGACGCCAAACAGCGCTTGAAAAAAGGACTGATGCAACAGCTTCTTAGTGGCCGGATGCGGTTTCAAGAGTTTGGCAAACCGATTGAGAAAAAAGGCGGGCTGCCGGAGGGGTGGCGGGAAGTGAGGTTGGGTAAATACGCTAAACTGCAGGGGGGATTTGCTTTCAAAAGTAATGAATTTAAAGAGAAAGGAATACCAATAATAAGAATTTCAAATATAAATAATTTGCGTATTCAATTAGATGATGACGTTGTGTTTTATGATGAAATTAATATAGGAAAAGAATTTATCGTAAAAAATGGTGACTGTTTAATTGCAATGTCCGGTGCAACCACAGGAAAAATAGGACGCTATAAAAGCAGTCACAAAGCATACCTAAATCAACGTGTTGGCAAATTTGTAGTTACTGATCCAAATCAGATCGCTTATGATTTTTTAGCACAAGTAATAATAACAGATAATTTCAAAAATTCTATCTTTAAAAATTTGGCAAGCGGCGCACAACCTAATATAAGCGGAAAACAAATAGAAAATATTAAAATAACATTGCCCATTGTTTCAGAACAAACCCGCATCGCCGCCGTGCTCTCCGCCTGTGACCGGGAAATTGAACTACTGAAAAAGAAACAGGAAAAGTTAAAGGAACAGAAAAAGGGTCTGATGCAGAAGCTGCTGACCGGAGAAGTGAGGGTAAAACTGAATTAGATGGTAATTTAAAAAATGTCACTTCCTTTTAGCGATTACATCATTTTTGTTGACGAAAGCGGTGATCATGGCCTTATGTCAATTGATGACCAATTTCCTATATTTGCCCTGGTATTTTGTATTGTACTGAAAGAAGATTATATCAAAAATATTGTCCCTGCAATGCAACGCTTAAAGATGAATATATGGGGACACGACCAGATTATTTTCCATGAACACGATATCCGGAAAGAAAAAGGTCCATTCAGAATTTTGAGAACAGACAAAAGCTTGAGGGAAGGATTTCTGGAAGAATTAACAAACATTATAGCCAGCGCTCCTATAAACTTGATCGTATCTGTGATCGATAAAAAGAAGCTGAAAGAACGATATGTTAAACCATATAACCCCTATGAAATAGCTCTGCTATTTTGCATGGAGCGAGCACTTTCTTATCTTTGCGGGCGGAATGAAACAGGTAAACGAATTACTGTCTTGTTAGAAAGCCGTGGCAGGAAAGAAAATCGGGATTTAGAACTGGAGTTTAGACGTATTTGCGATAACCGAAGCAACTGGGGCTATAAGCGAGCGGACTTCCAACAGATATATTTTGAACATATATTTGTGGACAAGAAGAGCAATGCGACGGGACTGCAATTGGCTGATCTGGTTGCTCGTCCACTGGCTTTGCGTTACCTACGGCCAGGGCAGGAAAATAGAGCTGTTGCTGTTATAGAGGATAAAATTTTAAATTCAAAGGTTTTCCCTTAATAAAACAGAAGGACTTCAGAACGAGTCCAAAGTCCTTCTGTCGACCGGGTAAAGCCCAATCCTTTTATTTACAAAAAAACCTATGGCCGCTGATTCGCTACGCTGGTTCAGCAGGCCAAAACCTCGATTGATTCAAAGCCGTTTGGCAGTAAACTTAATATAAAACATAACTTCGATACAAGTTGTTGTCAACGGAAAAAATCTGCTCGGACGGCAGGCCCATTTCCTTCGGCTCTTAGACCCAAATGGGATGGCCGGTATTTATATTATTATAGAAGCTGCCTGACAGGCGAAGTGATGGTGAAAACATGAACCTACCTATCAACATAAACGACCTGCTCTCCGCCCGCACCGTGGAATGGGAACGGGTGGAGTTCAAGGCCGGATGGAACCCGCAAAAAGTTCTCCATACCATGTGCGCCTTTGCCAATGACTTTCATAATCTCGGCGGCGGATACATCATCATTGGCGTAGGCGAAGAAGATGGTCGACCTATCTTGCCTCCACAGGGAATCCTCGCCGGAGAGCTGGACTCCATCCAGAAAGAAATCGTGGAACTTGGTTACCGGATGGTGCCCTATTATCACCCGATCATGGCGCCATGTAAAATTGACGGCAAACACATTCTGGTGCTTTGGGCCATGGGCGGTCAAACCAGGCCATACAAGGCCCCGGTGTCTTTGACAAAAGGTGAAAGGGAGTTCGCCTACTATATTCGTAAGGGTTCAGTTACGGTTCGGGCCAGGCACCAGGATGAGGTGGAATTAATGAATCTGGCTGCTACTGTTCCTTTTGACGATCGCATGAATCAAACCGCCACTTTGGATGATCTAGACCTGGGACTGATGCGCGCCTACCTGAAGCAGGTCAAAAGCGATCTTTTTGCGGAAGCAGCGAAAATGGATTTTGTCCAGCTTTGCCGCCGGATGAACATTGTTGACGGACCAGATGAGGCGGTGCGACCCAGGAATGTAGGTCTCATGTTCTTTAACGACAATCCCTCCAAATTTTTCCCACAGACACAGATTGATGTGGTGCATTTTCCTGAAGGCCCTGGTGCGGACACTTTTACTGAAAAAAATTTTACCGGTCCCCTCCACGTTATGTTGCAGAATGCGCTTGCTCATATCCACTCCACAGTGATTGAGGAAAAGGTGGTCAAACACCCTGACCGACCGCAAGCCGACCGTTTTTTCAACTATCCATTTGCCGCCATTGAAGAGGCACTTTGTAACGCCGTGTACCACCGCTCCTATGAAATCCGGGAGCCGATCGAAGTCCGCATCCTGCCGGATCGCATAACCATTTCCAGCTTTCCAGGGCCTGACCGCTCCATCCGGAAAAAAGACATGCAAGAATTCCGTTTTCTGTCCCGCCGATATCGTAATCGCCGCGTTGGGGATTTTTTAAAAGAGCTTGAAATGACAGAGGGGCGAGGAACCGGTATTCCGAAAATGTTAAGAGCAATCAAGGACAATGGTTCTCCTGCTCCTATATTCCATACGGATGACGATCGGACTTATTTTCTGGTAGAATTATTTATCCATCCGATATTTGCGAAAGCTCTGAAACAAGAGCCGGTCACGCAAGTCGGCACCAAGTCGGCACTAAGTCGGCACCAAGTTCAAATCTTACATAAATGCCGTCAAGACAGCGCATTGATTGATCTAATGGCCGTTGCCAAGCGTTCTGACCGCACCAAGTTCAGGCGTGAAATACTGAACCCTCTTTTGAAAGCCGGCCTGATTGAAATGACCATACCGGATAAACCAACAAGCAGTAAACAGAAATACCGCCTGACGGTAAAGGGTCAGCAGCTACTTGAACAGGAGAAAAAGAGATGAAGACGCCTGTATTAAGCGAAGATTCCGTCTCCCAGCTTCCTGCCCTGCATCTTCTCCAGAACCTGGGCTGGCAGTACCTTACGCCAAAAGAGGCATTGGAACTGCAAGGAATTCGGAAGTCGTAGATTTTGCCGAATACGAGCCCAAAATTCAGAAATTGCTGGATACCCATGTGGGCACTGGTGAAATCGAACAGATCACCCCGTTGGTCAACATCTTTGATCAGGACGCTTTTGCCAGAGAGGTAGAGAAACTTCCAAGTGCAGCAGCCAAAGCCAACACCATAGCCCATCGGACAGCCCGGACAATCTATGAACGCATGCAGGAAGACCCGGCCTTTTACAGGCGCTTTTCGGAACTTTTGGAAGCGACTATCCGTGCTTTTCGTGAAAAGCGTATCAAGTCTGCTGAGTACCTGAAAAAGGTAACCAAAATAATGAATGCTGTTTTGAATCGTACCGGTAATCGGATACCTGAAAAATTAAAAAACCATGACGTTGCCAAAGCCTATTTCGGGGTAATTAAGGAAGCCTTTGAACGATTCGGCACAGAAGAAGACGATTTCGAAAATGCACTTGCTGATATAGCGCTGGGCCATTTAGGAGGGGCGCATACACGAATGCGCCCCTACTCTACGACCCCAATAATTTCCGAGGCAACCACGTAGCCAACTGGGGGAAAAAGACCACCAGCAACAAACCTATCAACTGCAAAATAACAAAGGGGATAATCCCCTTGTATATATGACCGGTTTTTATCTGAGGGGGGGAAACTCCTTTTAAATAGAAAAGCGAAAATCCAAATGGTGGAGTCATAAAAGAAGTCTGCAGATTAAGGGCAAACAAAACTGCAAACCATAATGGATCAAAGCCCAAGCTTTTCATAATGGGGGCAAGAACTGGAATATGAATAAAAGTAATCTCTATAAAATCAAGGAAAAATCCAATCACAAAGATGAGCCCCATAATAATGGCCAATATGGCCCATTTCCCATAAGCAAGATGCTCTATATAGCTGCGGATCAAATGGTCTCCACCAAGGCCACGAAAAACCAAACCAAAAGCTCCAGCTCCAACCAGAATAATAAATACCATAGAGGTAAGCTTTGTTGTCGAGGCCATCACGCCCTTAAGCATTTTTAAATCAAAACGCTTATTGACGATGGTAAGCACTAAAGCACCACTTGCTCCTACTGCTGCAGCTTCTGTAGGCGATGCAATACCAGCAAAGATAGAACCTAAAACAGCAACTATAAGCACTAAAGGGGGAAGCAAAGCTTTGGCCACTCTTTTCCACAAACCTTGCTCCTTAATCTGTGCCCACTCCTCTTCAGGGATTAAAGGAGCAGCTTCAGGTTTTATCCAGGCATAAACAATGACATAAAGGACATATAAACCCACCAAGAGCATGCCAGGGATAACCGCTCCCATAAATAAGTCGCCGACCGATACGCCTATAATATCGCCCAACAAAACCAATACTATGCTCGGCGGGATAATCTGGCCCAAAGTGCCAGACGCAGAGATGGTGCCTGTAGCCAGTTCAGGTTTATAGCCTCTTTTAAGCATCGTGGGTAGCGACAATAAACCCATGGTCACTACTGTAGCCCCGACAATACCTGTAGATGCTCCCAAAAGCATGCCGACAATGACCACGGAGACGGCCAATCCCCCGCGCATGCGGCCAAAGACCAAGGCCATTGTCTCCAACAAGTCTTCTGCTATACCAGAACGCTCTAAGGTTACGCCCATGAAGACAAAAAGAGGAACGGCCAGGAGGGTAAAGTTGGTGATAACGCCCCAGATACGCAAAGGTAACAAATTAAAAAAATCCCACCCAAAACCAATAAGCCCAAAAAATAAAGAAGTCCCTAAAAGGGTGAAGGCCACCGGGAAACCAAGCATCAACAAAACCGTGAGCACCAAAAACATAATTCCGGGTAAAGCTTCCATCATTTGCTCTCTTCCTCCTCGCAACCTAAAATAACAAGCAAGCTTTTTAGAGCCATGGCAATGCCCTGCAATCCAACCATGACAAAACTAAAAGGAATAAAAAACTTGAGCACGTAGCGGGCAGGAAGCCCTCCTGGATCAGGTGAGCCTTCTTGCAAGTGAAGGGAGTTAAGAAAAAAAGTATATGATGTATCAACGACCAGGAAACAGCCAGGAAGCAAAAAAACTAGCACTCCTATCAAATTAATCCATGCCTGCTGACGTTTACTAAGACGTTGATAAAAAACATCCACTCGTACATGAGCATCATGGGCAAGGGTATAACCTGCTCCTAGCAAAAATAAGACTCCGAACAAGTGCCATTCAAGTTCCTGAACAAATACAAATGTAAGATTAAACAAATAACGCATGATGACGTCCAAAGTTACAATCAGGACCATGGCCAAAGCTACCCAACCAGCTATTTTACCCAACTGTGCATTTAACCATGTTATGATTTTTATTATCCGTCGCAAAAATGACATCCTAATCTTCCCCCGTCAGACAAAATAATACGCCTGCAAACATCAAGTCTTTGCAGGCGTATTATTTATTATAAAATACTAGCCAATCACATCATAATAGGCCCTTTCAGATATTTTGCCCCAGGCGCCAACTTTTTCTTTGAAGACCTTAAAAGCCTCGTGAACTTTCCTTGCTTGCTTGCTTTTGCTGGCTTCCTCTTCCAGGGTTTCCTCTGCCAGCTTGTGCAAGTCCTTAAGCAAGGCTTCAGGGAAGCGTTTGAGTTGTACTTTATGCTTATTGACCAAAGTCTGCAAAGCTTCCCCGTTTTGAGCTTCAAATTCAGACAATGTCCACAAATTGCTTTCTGCAGCAGCAATGTCTAAAATCGCCTGTAGGTCTTTGGGTAGAGATTCATATTTCTTTTTGTTCATGATCAATTCCAGGCATGTTCCAGGCTCATGCCATCCAGGATAGTAGTAGTATTTTGCTGCCTGATAAAATCCCATACGCAAGTCATGCAAAGGACCAACCCATTCGGTTGCATCAATAACACCGCGTTCAAGTGAAGTATAAATTTCTCCTCCGGCCAGCAGAACAACGGTCCCTCCTGCTTTTGACAGTACCTTGCCGCCAAGGCCCGGGATACGCATTTTTAATCCCTTAAAATCAGAAATACCTTTAATTTCTTTGTTAAACCAGCCACCCATCTGAACACCGGTGTTGCCCAGAGGCCTTGGAACCAGATTAAACGGGGCGTAAGTTTCTTCCCACAGTTTTAGTCCCCCGCCAGAGTAAAACCAGGTATTGATTCCCTGTGCGTTCAAGCCAAAAGGAACTGCAGAAAACCATTGGCATGCAGGCTCGCGTCCAGCCCAATAATAGGCCGCACATGAAGCACATTCTACTGTGCCTTGAGAAACTGCATCGAAAACTCCCAAAGGAGGCACTAATTCACCGCCGGCGTAAACCTGTATCCTCAGCCTGCCTCCACTTAATTCCTCTACGCGCCTAGCAAAACGCTCAGCCCCGGTTTGTAAAATAGGCAAACCTGGCGGCCAGGAAGTAACCATCCGCCACAAATAGGTTTTCCCCTTCGCCCACACATTAGGAGCGGACAAAGTTGTCGCTACAGCAGCACCAGCGCCAGCCAAAGCTGACTTTTGTAAAAAAGACCTTCTGTTCATGCTCACCATCCTCCTAATAATTTTTCACAATAGGCGTCCTAAGCAATCAAAGGCTCGCAACCTCTTGGAATCAAAGAATATCTATGCCCAGACGCTCATAAAACATTAAAACAATCAATATATAAACAAATTGGACGGGCCAATAAAATGAAATCGAACTTAAATCAACTTTACAAATTCGAAAAAGACAACAAGCAATACAAAATTTATTCAAGTAAACGAGACTAGAAAAGAATGATATTCAAAAAAAAGCTATAGGGATACCTTTTTAATAAGGCTAAAAGGCTATAAACCAGAACAAACCCAAAAAAAGAGTGGGAAATCTGGACAAAATTATCGTTTTTGGGAGGGAGAAGAACAAAGTTCGCTTTAACTTTCTTTTTTTCGATAGACTTTTTAAGGAATATATTTTTCCAAACTCTTTAATCTTCGGGTGGATGGCGTTTGTTCTAAAATATGAAAGGTAAATGGGTGCATCCGATGGCTGCACTTGGGTTGAGTAGTTGAGTATGGTGAGTGGTTGAGTAGGTAGGATGTTCAGTGGATAATGGGATTCCGTAGTAGAATTTTCCCCTGATTACTGCCAGATTCCGGATTATTACCACTGCACAGAACAACAGGTTTACCAGAATGCATCCGCTAGAGAGCCTGTGGCCAAACCCTATTTTAACCGCTAATTGAAAGTCTTGGTTTCTGAAATGCATTACAAACGGCTTGGGTAACCCAATCTTAGTGAAACTTGCGAAATGACAGAGCATCGTGGTGAATAGGCTAAATATTTTGCGATATTGACCATAACTATCGATAATAAAAGAATATCTGTTAGCTCAAAACATCCCATTATGCTCAGTCCACAAGCAAGCTTTGAGAACAGGTTCAAGTTTTTGTCCCAGCATGAAAGAAACCAAGACAGGAATGAACAATGGGAATTGAGTTGATAAAAGTTCAGCCACAGGCTCTAGAGGCTTTGGTTACGTCATTCTGAGCGAATCAAAAAATTTCGTTCGGTACGTTAGATATTATCCGATTTATCGACATAGTTTTCCTGCCCTTCAACTTTGACACCTTCCTGTAGAATAAGCTAGTGCAATCGAAGACTTAAACGGTCATTTAGGAGTGTCCACTTTATGAATCTATTTAAGGCATTAACCAAGAGTAAAGATAAAATTCTATCTGTATCTTTAGAAAAGACATTCGATCTTATGATCAAGGAGTATGGAAGCATGCTAAAATTTAAACTTAATTCTGAGCTTAAAACGATAGAATTTGAAATTCTTTTAAAAGGAGAAATAGAACCTTTAAAGGGCATCATTAATAATTATGAATTATTCACAGAAAACGATAAATATTTCATCAGAGTCAAAGAGATAAAGACATCTCGCGAGTGGATAAATATTATTGCTGAGCAATATATTAAAGATAAAAAGTTTGAAATCCCCAAACAATATGCAAAGATGTTGAAGCTGATTATTTAATTATGGAACGAACATGTAAAAATCTTCGTTCCCCCAGATAATGCTTTCTATTTAATGTTATAAACTTGAGGAATATTGGACAACAAGTTAGTCTCAGCCACAGGCTCTTAGATAAAGAGCATTGAACGAAAATTAATATTGCAATCTACATGACGAAAGAAGCTCAGAAAAAAAATTATGGTTCGATAATGATCCTCCTGGCAGCGATGCTCTGGGGCACTACAGGTACTGCCCAGGCCCTGGCCCCAATGGGGGCCAGCCCCCTCGTGGTGGGAAGTTTAAGGCTTGCTGTAGGCAGTGCTTTTCTCCTTTTTTTTGCTCGCTCACAGCGGGTAAACTTTGAACCCAATCTATGGCTCTGTTGGCCGAGTCTTCTTGCTGGTATTTGTGTAGCCTTGTACCAATTTTGCTTTTTTGCCGGGGTAAAAAAGACTGGCGTGGCCGTGGGCACTATAGTGGCCATAGGTAGTGGCCCCGTGTTTGCTGGTCTTCTTACCTATCTATTTCGCGGGGAACAACTAACTCGCACGTGGATTATTTCTACTTTTTTGGCTGTGGTTGGCTGCGCCCTTTTAATAGGCACTAAACAAGGCCTTACAATAAACATTTGGGGCATTCTTCTCGCTCTGGGAGCAGGCTTTGCATATGCCCTATACGCGCTAATTAGCAAAAACCTCCTTCAAACTCATGCACCAGAAGCAGTCATGGCCGTCATCTTTACTCTGGGATTTATTTTTACTCTCCCAGTCCTAAAATTCTTAAATTGGTCCTGGTTTTGCCAGATAAAAACTATTTTGGTCATTTTGCACTTGGGAATCTTGGCCACTGGCCTGGCCTACATATTATTTGCCCGTGGCCTGACAACCGTACCTGTGAGCTCTGCTGTTACCCTGTCTCTGGCTGAACCACTAACCGCCGGCCTTCTGGGCATTTTTTTTCTAGGCGAACCTCTGTCATTGTATACAAGTATTGGAATTAGCTGCATTCTCATCAGTCTAGTTCTTATATCCAGGACTACCTAACCCAGCCGAACCAAACTTGAAGGTCTTGGGTGCATCCGATGGCCGCACTTTGGTTGAGTAGGTAGGATATTCAGTGGATATGGGATTCCGTAGTAGAATTTTCCCCTGATTTCCGACAGATTCCGGATTATTATCACTGCACAGAACATCTAAAGAGGTTCGATTACTCAATTATGAAAAAATTTTGCTAACCATAAAAAAGAAAAGAGGAGACAATCAGCAGATAGAGTGCCAAAATTAAGGCTTCTTAAAAATCAGTGCAAATAGCGGATGGCAAGGTCTTTTAGCTCGTAAAATTGATACAAAAACACTGTAAAAGGCACGAGATTCTTCACTTCGCCTTGCTCCGTTCAGGATGACGCTCTGCTTCCCGCTTTGACTGAATCAAAGCGGCGTAAATAGCAAAAAAAAAGCCATATCAAACCGACCAATTTATACATCCGTCCAAAATTCATTGTTCTTGGAAAGTTAATCCCGTCCTGAGGGAACCTATCAGTTATAGTTAGCAGCCATAGAGTCTGTGGCCAAACCCCATTTTAACCGATGATTGAAAGTCCTGGTTTCTGAAATGCATCACAAACGGCTTGGGCAACCCATCTTGGTGAAGCTTGCTTAAAAAACAGAGCATCGGGATGAATTGACTAACTATTTTGCGATACAGACCATAACTATAGATAATAAAAAGAATATTTGTTTACCCAAAATATCCCATTATGCTCTGTCCGCAAGCAAACTATAGATGAATCCAGGCATTTGCACCAGCTTGAAAAAAATCAAGATTGAAAAAATTATGAAAAATTGTCCCCTGGATCCGTGAAAATTAACTCAATAGCGATTCCTGTTACAATCCGAGGCTTTTGGAAAACAGCGAAAACTGTCTGACCGAGTTAGGCAGCCT
>NZ_CEYAEZ010000073.1:0-12763 GCF_982781345.1 Desulfovulcanus sp. | reverse complement strand
ATGGGATATTTTGGGTAAACAAATATTCTTTTTATTATCGATAGTTATGGTCAATGTCGCAAAATATTTAGCCCATTCATCCCGATGCTCTGTTTTTCCTCAAGCTTCCCAAAGATGGGTTACCCAAGCCGTTTGCAATGCATTTCAGAAACCAAGACTTTCAATCAGCGGCTAAAATAGGGTTTGGCTACAGGCTCTTATATATACATTTTTTTACCAGCTAAAAATATCAATTTTATGATTTGAATTTGACAATAAAGCCAAATCATTGTAACACTATTTTAAAAAAAGTAACACAAACCTCAAAAATTATGTCATCGCCCAGCATCTAAAAAAATTACTCAAATATTTCGCTTGGTTATAAATATACAAGCTAAGAATTATTAATTTTTTTACCAAAGGTATCGACTAGGCCTGTCAAATATGTTAGCTCTTTTAAATAATATATTTTTGAAATACATGTTCTTCACCAAGAGATAATAAGTATTAATTTTTATTATAATATAATTATCCTCAAATATAAATTAACAAATGGTTCAATAAATCCTATTTAGTCAACCAGATGGTCAACCTATAAAATCAGCGGAGATATAAGATGATAGTTTCCTGGATACAATTAGCGATACTTATTTTCTTTATAGCTGGAATTATTTTTGCTGCAGTACCCATCTTTGGCTCTTTATTAATCTCTCCCAAAGCAAGATCATCTGAGTTGTTTCTACCCTATGAGTGTGGTATGCGTCCGCATGGAACAGCATGGGTTAGATTTGGTATCAACTATTATTTTTATGCCCTGTTATTTCTGGCATTTGATGTCGATGTACTGTATCTTTTTCCCGTAGCTGTATTCTATCCAGAAAGTGTTGGATTTATGCCCTTTTATGAGATACTCATTTTTGTATTTATTCTTTTTGCTGCTATTATTTATTTCTGGAAAAAAGGAGTTTTTACATGGCCCAGGCGGATCAAAGTTTAATCTATGCTCAGACGCAGGTAGACGCCCCCTTTATCAACATTGAGCTAGCCCAAAAATTCGTGGATATTTGTCGAGCCATGTCTTTATGGCCCATGACCTTTGGTCTGGCCTGTTGCGCCATTGAAATGATGGCTGTGGGCATGGCCAGGTTTGATATTGCACGGTTTGGAGCTGAAGTGTTCAGACCTTCCCCGAGGCAGTCGGACCTGATGATCGTTGCCGGGACGGTGTCAAAAAAAATGGCTCCCATGGTAGTCAGGTTATATGAACAGATGCCTGCACCCAGGTATGTTATAGCTATGGGCAATTGCGCCATCTCTGGAGGCCCATTTTATTTTGAAGGTCAATACGGCATTGTGGAAGGAGTGGACAAACTTATTCCGGTGGATGTCTATGTTCCAGGGTGCCCCCCCAGACCAGAAGGTCTTTTGGAAGGTCTTTTTAAGTTGCAGGAAAAGATCACAGGCAAGAGGTGGTGGCCAAAGCCTAAAGGAGAATAGCCATGAATTCCGATTCAGCTCAACTAAAAGAAAATGACGCCTGTGGCCAGGCTAGTTGCAGTGATAAGCGTGCCGGGTATATCCGAAGTTTTTGTCTTTCCCCAAACAAGCTACTTTTTGCAGTAAAAAAATTGGATGAACTGGGCTATTTTCTGGAAGATGTTTCTTGCGTTCATGTGAAGGAAGGTTTTGAACTGGTTTATCACTTTGATCACTGGGATAATCCAGGAAGAATTGTTTTACGGACCATAATTAGTGAAGATAAAAAAGAAGCTGATTCTATTGCTCGTATCTTTCCTGGCGCAGACTGGCATGAAAGAGAATGTTATGATTTCTTTGGCATCAGGTTTAAAGGCCATGCCAACCTTATTCCCCTACTCTTGTCTCCGGAAATAGATAATCCCCCTCTACTTAAAAAGGAGAAAGAGAAAAAAGATTTAAATCAACTTTTACCTGATCCCGAATATGATTTGACTTCTTCCCAGGATAAGGAATTTAAGGAATATATTTTACAATTCTCAAAATCTAAAAGCAAAGAAGAATAGAGATGCTCGATCTTAAGC
This sequence comes from Desulfovulcanus sp., assembly GCF_982781345.1. Classification (NCBI taxonomy): domain Bacteria; kingdom Pseudomonadati; phylum Thermodesulfobacteriota; class Desulfovibrionia; order Desulfovibrionales; family Desulfonauticaceae; genus Desulfovulcanus; species Desulfovulcanus sp. The sequence continues at coordinate 10,724 of NZ_CEYAEZ010000073.1, read as the reverse complement.
TCGATACCAGCGGAGATTTTTATACCCGTAAATTTCAGCCCACACCAGAAGAAGACAAGCTTATTTTAAACATGGGTCCCCAACACCCATCCACCCATGGTGTTTTGCGGATCATCTTGGAAATAGATGGCGAATACATTTTAAGGGCTGAGCCGGTTCTAGGGTATATTCACCGCATGCAGGAAAAGATGGCAGAGGTGAAAACCTATGTCCAATATCTGCCCAATATGGGCCGTGTAGATTATCTACATGCCCTGGCCTGGAACTGGGCCTATGTAGGTGCGGTGGAAAAGCTCATGGGGCTAGAAGTCCCTGAACGGGCCGAGTATATTCGGGTTATTACCTGCGAACTAAACCGTATAAACTCTCATCTCTTGTGGTGGGGGGCCTATCTTTTAGACTTGGGCGCTTTTACTCCCATTATGTACGCCTTTGCTGATCGCGAAATTGTCATGGACCTTTTGCAAAGGATAACCGGCTCAAGACTTACCTATTGTTACTACCGTTTTGGGGGAGTAAGCGCTGATATTGACCAGAAGTTTATCGATGACACCAAAGAGTTCTGTAAATACATGCGTTCGCGCTTTCCCATGTATAAAGATCTGGTCACGGACAACATAATCTTGCGCAAAAGGGTAGAAGATATCGGCCATATTAGTTTAGAGACCTGCCGCAAATATGGGGCCACCGGCCCGGTCTTGCGGGGTTCAGGCAAACCATATGACGTACGCCGAGCTGAACCATATTCTGTCTATGATCGCTTTGATTTTGAAATCCCTGTCTACAATACTCGAGACGCACTTGCCAGATATCTGGTACGGATGGATGAAATGGAGCAGAGTCTGCGCATTATTGAACAGGCACTGGATAGCCTGCCGGGAGGGGACTATATCCATCCCAAGGTACCCAAAATCCTCAAACCTCCAAAGGGCGAAGTATATTTTGCTGTCGAGGGAGCAAGAGGAAAAATTGGCATCTATCTGGTGAGCGACGGCTCAAAAACTCCATATCGACTCAAGCTACGCTCTCCTAGCTTTTCGAATTTAAGCCTTTTTAGCGATGTAGCCAGAGGTACGCTTCTGGCCGATGCAGTGTCCATTTTAGGCAGTCTGGACCTTGTTATCCCGGAGATTGACCGATGATAAATCTACCCTCGCCTTTGATCCAAATCTTAGTTGGCCTTGTGGCCATTCTGGCCTTTGTTGGTCTAAATGGTCTGGTTTTAGTTTACCTGGAAAGAAAAATCGCCGGACATGTTCAAAGGCGTCCAGGTCCTTTTGAAGTCGGGCCACATGGAATCTTACAGCCGCTGGCTGATGCCGTTAAACTTGTTGGTAAGCAACTAATCACGCCAAAAGGTGCTGATGCAGTGCTTTACTGGGCCGCGCCCATTCTCTCCTTTGCTCCGGCTATTGTCTGCTTTTTACCCATACCCTTTGGGCCAACCCTTACCAATATCAATATTAATGTCGGCCTAATTTTAATTTTAGCTTTTACAGGATTAAATGTCCTGGCCCTATGCCTTGCCGGATGGAGTTCCCAGAACAAATGGTCTCTTTTAGGAGCAGCCAGGGATATCTCTCAGTCTGTAGCTTATGAAATCCCCCTGCTTCTTTCTGTTTTGCCTATCATGATGCTCAGTGGTAGTCTTAACCTCTATGAAATATCCACTTCCCAAGGAGCATGGCCTTGGCAATGGTATATAGTTTATCAACCCCTGGCTTTCATTATCTTCTTTATTTGTATTTTGGCTGAAACCAACAGAGCTCCTTTTGATCTGCCAGAAGCTGAGAGCGAACTTACGGCTGGATTCCACACCGAGTATTCAGGCATGGGCTTTGGACTATTTTTCTTGGCTGAATACTCCTACATGATTGTGGCCTGCGCCATGGCCTCTATTCTCTTTTTGGGAGGTTTTAATGGACCTCTTGCCTCTGGTTGGTGGTGGTTTTTACTCAAAGTTTATGCCCTACTCATTGTTATGATGTGGCTTAGATGGACTTATCCCCGGGTTCGTTTTGATCAATTGTTAAATATTTGCTGGAAATGGCTCATTCCTTTGTCTTTGATCAATCTGTTGATCACAGCATTGGTAATCAAACTGTGAAAAATCCTGGATAATCAAGCGAGACTAAAGAAAAAATGCGATGTAAGTCCATAATCCAAAATCTCTAAATATATATAACCATAAAATAGCCTAATAAATTCAAACAAAACACAAATCGCGAAAGAATGATGGTCAAAAAAATAAAACAAACTCTTACGGACTTGTGGAGCCTTGTTGTTGGTCTTAAAGTAACCGGGAAAAACTTTTTCCAGCCTCAGCTAACTGTGCATTATCCACGAGAAACCGTTGACACCTTGGATGGCTATCGCGGCCATGTTGAGCTTGTGCCCAAAAAAAACGACCCATTTAATCCTATATGCATAGCTTGCGGGACCTGCGCCAAAATCTGCCCCTCTAACTGTATAACTTTACACGTAAAGAAGGTTACGGAACCAGTTCCTTCACCAAAAAAAGAGGATTCTTCTTCACAAGAACCGGTACAGAACAACCAGAAAGCAGCACCGCTCAAAAAACCTAAGACAAAGAGAGTACTGGAGGCTTTTGAATTAAATTACAATTACTGTAGTCTATGCGGATTATGCGCCCAAAGTTGCCCTCTGGGCGGTCTGCGTTTTTCAAAAAACGTTTATCTTGCTGGCGTCTCACCTAAAGAATTTGAATTTGATCTTCTGGCCAGAATGCGCAGTCAGAGCCAGACAGCCAAGGAGGAAAATTAGAGATGCTTACCCTGGCCTATGTTGTTTTAATCGGACATTTGGCCCTCATTTTATGTGGAGGTTTTATTACCGTGCTTGCCAAAAGTTTGGTCCGGGCATTAACAGGACTTATTATGACCTTGTTTGGCGTGGCCGGACTTTATTTTTTAATGGCAGCCCCGTTTATCGGTCTGATGCAAATCCTGATCTATGTAGGCGCGGTAAGTATACTTATTTTCTTTGCCATTATGCTCACTCAGGCCTCAAGTACAGGTGAAGAAGGACAGAAGCAGCGCAGGGGGAAAGTAAAATACGCTGTTATGGCATCATTAGCACCGGCTATTTTTCTGGGGTTGGCAGTAATCCGGACAGCGCCACCAGGTAATCTTACCCCGCAGGAAACCAGTGTAAAATTTTTAGGGCGTTTTTTATTAGGTCCGTATGTTTTACCATTTGAGCTTATCTCCCTGGTCCTTTTTGTGGCCATGGCCGGCGCGGTCCTTCTGGGTTTTGAGAAAAGGATACCCCAAGCAGGGCTTGAGACTGAAGACTAAATTACCTGAAAAGGGGAGTGCTGTTAAATCATTAAAAATAACAGCTAAGCGTAATAACGAGGGAAGAAAATGACTCCATTGCTCATCTATCAACTAACTGCTGTCTTCTTACTCTGTATTGGTCTTTTTGGCCTTATCTGGAGAAGAACTCTAGTGGGCATGCTTTTGTCCATAGAACTCATGCTCAATGGTGCTGGTCTAAGTATTATGGCTGCAACGCAACTTACGGATACAGCCAATGAATTGGGCCAGATTGGTACCCTCCTGGTCATGGGCATTGCGGCTGCTGAAGCCACTTTGATCCTGGCCATTATTTTGGTTGTCTCTAAAAGGTTTGGCAGTGTAGAACTCAGGAAACTAACCAGCTTACGGGGATAAAATGACTAAATTCATCGCCTCTGCCGTTATTCTTTTGCCTCTGGGAATTACTCTTGTGGCTCCCTTTTTTATCTGGCTACTTAGAAAAAATATAAACTTACGCGAAGCAGTCTCTTTGGTTGCTGCCTCTGCCACTTTTCTTTCAGTATTATCCCTGGTCCCTAAAGTACTTGCCGGTCACATCTATCTCTATCAACTATTTGAGCTTTTGCCAGGAATCACGGTCAAGTTCTGTGTAGATGGCTTAAGTCTCATTTTTGCTGTCGTTGCTTCTTTTCTATGGATTTTTGCCACCAGTTATAACATCGGCTATATGCGTTCTTTAAAAGAGCACGCCCAGACCAGGTACTATTTCTGTTTTGCTGTAGCCATTTTTGGAGCTATAGGCGTAGCTTTCAGTGCGAATATCTTTACCCTGTACCTATTTTACGAAATCATTACTGTTTTCACCTACCCTCTTGTGGCCCACCATCAGGATGAAGATGCCTATATAGGTGCCAGAAAATACATCGTCTATTTAATGGGTACATCTAAACTCTTTTTGCTTCCTGCCATGATTATGACCTATGTCCTGGCAGGAACCCTAGATTTTCACCTGGGCGATATGGTCCAGGGTATTTTTCCACCCAGTGCAGATCCTTTTTGGGTCACTGTAACTTATATTTTGTTTATTGCCGGCTTGGCCAAAGCAGCCATTATGCCCCTGCACAACTGGCTGCCCTCAGCCATGGTTGCACCAACTCCTGTATCTGCCCTTTTGCACGCTGTGGCAGTAGTTAAGGCTGGTGTCTTTTCCATCAGCCGAGTCATCCTCTCTGGTTTTGGTATCCAGACCATGGATGCATTAAACTTAGGCATTCCCACGGCCTATCTGGCAGCATTTACCATTGTCATAGCTTCTGTCATCGCACTGACTAAAGACGACCTTAAAGCACGGCTGGCCTACTCAACTGTCAGTCAGCTTTCGTATATCATTATCGGTGTGGCCATGCTCACTCCCATGGCCGTAACCGGAGGGCTGGCCCATATTGCACACCATGCCTTTAGTAAAATCACCCTGTTTTTTGCTGCCGGTGCCATTTATGTAGCCACCCATTTAAAAAAGATCAGCCTTATGTCCGGACTGGGCAGAAAAATGCCATGGACCTTTGGCGCCTTTGCCATAGCCTCTCTAAGCATGATTGGCGTGCCGCCAGTATGCGGATTTGTCAGTAAATGGTATCTGATAAATGGCGCAGTGGACATAAACAGGGTTATATTACTCGCGGCCCTTCTTCTAAGTACAGCTTTAAATGCCGGCTATTTTGGCCCCATAGTGTATAAAGCTTTTTTTGAGCAACCTAAGCCGGAAGTAAATATTGCAGAGTTCAAAGAAGCCCCGCTGACCATGGTCATTCCCCTGACCCTTACAGCGATTATCTCTGTCCTCTTGGGCCTTTATCCTGAGCCGTTTTTGCAATTCATCCGCATCTTTGGTGGAGGATAGTTAACTCGTAGCCCCGCCGAAGGTTGCGCCAACGGGATAGCTTATGGCTGATGGTTTAAAACCTTTAACCAACAAAACAGAGGAAACCAATGTCTAATTTGGGTAAACTCTTTGTCAAAGCCAGAGAAAACACCTCCTTTTGGGGAAATATCTTCTATACCATCTTGTTTATTTTAGTTGCTCTAAACATATTTATCATTCCCCATCATCCTCATTTCGAATTGGAAAAGATTCCTGGATTCTGGGCCCTGTTTGGAACCATAGCGACCATCGCCTTAACAAAGATCTGCAAAGGCGCTGCACACACTTTTTTAGGCAAAGACGAGGATTTTTATGACCACAACTAGCTTTATCCATCCTAGTTTATACTTTATCGGCCTAAGCCTTATACTTTGCGTCTGGCGAGGAAGTAGCTTTAAATATCTTTTGCCTATACCAGGCATACTGGCCATTTTGACTGTTTTGTTTATGCAAAATGGGCAATATCTCCAATTTGACTACCTGGGTGTTCATTTGACCTTGGGCCGGGTAGATGAACTAGCCATTGTCTTTGCCCATGTCTTTGCTATCCAGTCCATTATCGGCTTTATCTTTGCCATGCATGTCAAAGACAAGGCCCAACATATTGCCGCGGCCATGTATGTGGCAGGTGCATTCGGGGCCACTTTTGCCGGTGACTACCTGACCTTGTTTATATTCTGGGAACTTATGGCTGTGGCATCCACGTTCCTGGTCTGGTTAAACCGGGTCCAAAAATCCATTGATGCAGGATTTCGCTACTTTATTTTCCATACTTTAGGTGGCCTATTCCTTTTGGCCGGGCTACTCCTAAGATATAAAATGGTCGGCAATTTTGATTTTGGCCCAATCGATCCACATCAGGCCACTATTTACGATTATCTGGTTTTGATTGGTTTTGCTGTTAATGCCGCTATTGTGCCCTTACACGCCTGGCTCCCTGATGCCTACCCGGAAGCAACCATCACGGGCGCAGTGTTTATGAGCGCCTTTACCACCAAGACAGCTGTTTATGTCCTGGCCAGAGCCTTTGGAGGTTTTGAGATTCTGGCTTACGCCGGAACAATCATGGCCATTTATGGCGTCTGTTATGCAACCATTGAAAACAATGCTCGCCGCATCCTGGCCTATCATATAGTCTCTCAGGTGGGCTACATGGTGGCCGGAATTGGTATAGGTACGACCATGACCATAAATGGTGCCTGTGCCCACGCCTATGCCCATATCCTATACAAAGGCCTTTTATTCATGGGGGCAGGAACGCTTCTCTATGCTGCGGGCACGGCCAAATTGAGCGAACTCGGCGGACTAATTGGTAAACTCCCATTGGTCTTTATCGGTTATATGATCGGCGCGGTTTCCATTTCCGGCTTTCCATTGTTCTCCGGGTTTGTGAGCAAAACAATGGTCATTGCTGGCGCAGCTGAAGCCCATCATACGTGGCTGGCCCTAGGACTGGAATTGGCTGCCGTGGGGACTTTCCTCTCTGTAGGTCTAAAACTTCCCTATTTCGCCTTCTTTGGTCCCAAAAATGCTGACGTTAAATTGAAGCCTATCCCTAAAAATATGTATGTGGCCATGTTCCTGTCCAGTTTCTTATGCTTCTTTATCGGTGTGTATCCAAATTTCTTATATCATCTGCTCCCATTTGAAGTGGAGTATGTGCCATATACCCCGTGGCACATCTTGCAAAGTTTGCAGCTTTTGGCGTTTACCGGACTCGGTTTTTATATTTTACGCAAAAAACTTACCCCCGAGGCCAAGATCAACCTTGATTTCGACTATTTTTACCGCTTATTTGGCCGAGCCTTTTTGGCATTTTGCCGACGTCCGGTTGAAGCTGTGGATAATATCTGGACGGAAGTTTATGCCCGCATATGTTTAAGGGGACTTATGGGCACCGCTAAAGGCGCAGCCCTTTTTGACCGCGAAGATATTGACCGGGCGGTTGACGGCACTGCTATTTCCGTGATGCGACTGGGCAAAAATATCACTCGTTTCCAGACAGGTAATATCCAGGACTACCTGGCTACAGCGGTCTTTATAGCCTTGATAATCTTTGCGCTGGTATTCTTTGTGTAGAAAACATGTAACTTTTAAGGTTAAAGAGACTATTAACCTTATACTTTTTAAACATAAACGCATTAACGGAGCATAAAGCTTATGAACTCTACCTGGCCTGTTTTGACCAGCCTTATTGCCTATCCTTTGCTTGGCGTGTTGATCCTGGTCTTTGTTCAAAAAGAAAAGTGGGTCCGCGTTCTTACTCTTATCTTTGGGATCATAGAAATAATCCTGGCCTTGCCCTTACTAAAGTTTAAACTCGGCTCAAGTGCGTTTCAGTTTCAGGAATTTCATCCATGGATAACCCAGTGGCAAATTAACTACCATCTGGGTATTGATGGTATAAGTTATCTCATGGTTCTGTTAACAATTATCCTCCTTCCTCTATGTGTACTCTGTTCGTGGACCTATATCGGCAAAAGAATCAAAGAGTTTCATATCTGTCTGCTACTTATGACCTCTGCCTGTATTGGCGTGTTTGTGGCCCTAGACTTTGTCCTTTTTTACATCTTCTGGGAGGCCATGCTTGTGCCCATGTTTCTTCTCATTGCTGTATGGGGTGGCCCAGAACGCAAATACGCGTCTATTAAATTCTTTATCTATACATTGGCCGGAAGTACCTTGCTTTTAGTGGCCATGATTGCCTTTTACAAACAAGCCGGTACCTTTTCTATCCCTGAACTGATAACCAAAGACTATCCTTTCAGGTTTCAATTCTGGGCTTTTCTGGCCATGGCCATTGCCTTTGCCATCAAGGTGCCCATGTTTCCCTTCCACACCTGGCTTCCGGCAGCCCATGTCCAGGCCCCGACCGCTGGTTCTGTTCTTCTGGCCTCAGTACTTCTTAAAATGGGAACATACGGATTCTTGCGCTTCTGCCTCTCGCTAACCCCTGCGGCCAGTGTCTATTTCGCGCCCATGATGATAGCCATATCCATTGCCTCCATCATCTATGGTGGACTGGTAGCTCTGGGTCAAAAAGACATGAAAAAACTGATTGCCTACTCTTCTGTAGCCCATATGGGTTTTGTCACTTTAGGCATTTTTATTTTCAACTTACGCGGCGCAGAAGGGGCCCTTATGCAGATGATCAACCACGGCATCACCACGGGCGGCCTGTTTATGCTTGTCGGAGCCATTTATGAACGCAGCCATAGCCGGGAAATATCTGCCAACCAGGGCCTGAGTAAATTCTTGCCTGCATACCTATTTTTCTTCGGACTGTTTTCCCTGTCTTCCCTGGCCTTTCCCGGAACCAACAGTTTCGTAGGAGAGGCATTGGTCCTTATCGGCACCTTTAAAAAGAATATGCTCCTGGGACTCTTAGCTATTCCAGGCGCGCTTTTAGCCGCTGCCTATATGCTAAGACTTTTACAAAAACTTGCCTGGGGTGAACCTAGTGCAGCCAAGGCTCAGGACTGGAATGATTTAAGCTTAAGAGAATGGATATACCTACTTCCTCTGGCTATTCTGGTCATTTACCTTGGCCTGGCCCCAGGCCTGGCTCTAAAAACAATGGATGCCTCACTGGCCAAAATCCTAAACCATGTATTGGTTAGATAGTTGAGCTTTTGAGTAGTTGAATGATTGACCAAAAAACCAATAATCCTTTTAACTATTTAGCCAATAAATCGATAAACTAATAAGGAGCACGGCCTTGAACTTTAAAGTGCAATTTCTTTTACCTGAACTTTATCTTTTGGCCATAATTTGTATCTTGTTTGTCCAAAGCATCACCCACAGTTTAAAAAATAAAACAAAATGGTTGCCCTATGCTGCCTTTGCCGGAGTGTTTGTGAGCATAATTTCTTTTGGTCAAAACGGATATATGCTCTACAACACCTACAAAATAGATGGCCTTTCCCAGTTTTTTAAATTTGTCATTTTCTTAGGCTTTGCCATTTGCACGGCCAATGCTAGTCAAAACAAAACCATAAAACGCGAGCACTTTGCCGATTACTTCTTCTTTATGAGCTTAAGCACTTTTGGGCTCCTAATTCTAGCCAGCACCGTGGAACTCTTCTCCATCTACGTTGCATTGGAACTTGCCTCATACAGTCTATATGTACTTATTCCTTTAAGAAACAAAGACGCCAAGGCGGCTGAAGCAGGTATAAAGTATATCCTTTTCGGAGCTGTGGCTACAGCCCTGGGACTATACGGCATTTCCTATATTATTGCTGGACAGCAAACCACCTTTATACATGCCCTGGCTGGGATGAACTGGTCATGGGCAGAAAATCCCATGGCCCTTATTGGCTTTGGACTTTTTTTGCTGGCATTTTTGTACAAACTGGCCTTGTTCCCCTTCCACTTCTGGTGTCCTGACGTCTATCAGGGCACAAGCAATGAAACAGCGGCCTTTGCAGCTACAATGCCCAAGTTGGGAGCAATTGTGGTCTTAATTAGAATCATGGCCCTGATGCCCGGACTTGAGGTAAAAACCATAATAGCCATCTTTGCTGCCCTGTCCATGACCATAGGAAACCTGGCCGCTTTAAGTCAAAAAGACATAAAAAGATTACTTGGTTATTCCAGTGTCTCCCACGCTGGATACATCATGCTTGGACTTGTTTCCGGCACAGCCTATGGCCTGTCAGCAGCAGCCTTTTATGGCCTGGTGTACATGCTTATGAACCTGACCATTTTCTGGGTTATCACTCGCCTATCTTCATCAGGACGCAATATCTATCTTGACGACCTAAATGGCTTGCATCACTCTTCTCCTGCCCTGGCCTTTACCCTGGCTGTAGCTGCCTTTGCCCTGGTGGGACTCCCTCCTACGGCCGGATTTACTGGAAAACTGTTTTTACTTGGCTCTGCCTGGGGGCAAAACTTTAATTGGTTGGTCATTGTCGGGGCTATTAATACCGCTATTGCGATCTACTATTATCTAAACCTTGTCCGCCATGCCTATACAGTAAAGGAAGTAGCTCCCTTAAAATTCACCCTTTCTCCCTCGAGTACTGCTCTGGCTCTACTTTTGTCCATCGGTGTTCTTTATTTGGGGCTAGTCCCTCAGGATATTTTCAACTGGCTGATGAAAACCAGTCAATTTATTCTCTCGTAAAAAAGAAAATGGGCATGCAAAAGAACCAATTTTGACTTTTTGCATGCCCATCAAATTAAGGTAAAACTGGATGCTGTTGTCTGTTTTGCCTAAAAAACCTAATCAGCCAAGCTAAACAGTGTTGAATACGTGCCAGGTTTTTCGCATGATTACATACCTGTTTAACAAAAAGTTCAGGTTTCTCTTCCTGCCAAAAATAAATGCTTGATTGAAAAGCGACTCTATTTTTTTCTTGAAGGTCAATAAATTTCTCCTGTCCCTTTTTTATTCCCATGTCTATGGAACAACAGTTATCCTTGCGACTTGTTGATACGTAGGATATTATATTTTTTTTAAAACTCAACTTTCTGACTTATTAAAACCCTTGCTATTTCTACGTTCTCGAAGAGCG
>NZ_CEYAEZ010000072.1:0-13121 GCF_982781345.1 Desulfovulcanus sp. | reverse complement strand
CAAGCTTCACTAAGATTGGGTTACCCAAGCCGTTTGTAATGCATTTCAGAAACCAAGACTTTCAATCAGCGGTTAAAATGGGGTTTGGGTACAGGCTCTTAGGGTTTTTGGCATAACATCAATTTTTGGCGTGGCTGTGATTTAACTGTTCACTCCCTTACTCAGCATAACTAGCCCTAAGATGAGTATGAGCACACTAATAAATTGGCGATATTTTTGTTCACTAAGGCGTTTATAGCAGAACATTCCTGTCATCACTCCCAGGATGAGAAAAATTATTCCAAGAAAAAAAAGTTTTAGGACCAGGGGAGTGATCAATCCGGTTAGGGCATGTGTGGAGGAGATGCCTATACCGGCTACAAAAAAATATCCAGCCAGAGTGGACTTTATTTTATCTTTGGTCCAGGGTTGAATAGCGGTATAAATGATTATGGGAGGTCCATTGGCACCAAGACTGCCTCCCAGGCACCCGGCAGTGAAACCTGTCAGCCATGCCCACTCGGATGAAAGATGTTTTTGAGGTAGCTGTATAAACAGTGCATAGCTGGCAAAGAGGATCAGCATAACCCCCAAGGCTACCTGTAAAATCTGCGGAGATACTATTTTTAGGATATACACTCCCGTGGGGATACCAAAAATAGTGGCGAGAAGTAGAGGGTAGAGGTCTTTCCAGCACAGATGTTTGTGCATCTTGTAAATAATGATGGTATTGATGACCAGGGCAAAAAGGCTGATTAACGGGATGACCGTTTTTATGTCCAGAAACAGGGCCAGGAGAGGCAAAGAGACCAGGATAGAGCCAAATCCGGACAGTCCCTGGGTGAAGCCGGCAAAAAAGGTGATCAAGGCCAATGGTAAAACTATGTTCATAATTTTTTACTCGCAAACGGGTTTTATAAACCTTTTTTAATTAAAAGGGGTAGTCAATTTATTTAAATTAAACTAAGATAGGAGTAAAGTTTAACCCAGCGAGGTTTTGGGATAAGTGGAGATTAAAGGGGTTTAAAAAAGGAGAAAATCAAGCGGTTTTTAAATATCCCTTCGTGAGATTCGTGATGAATAGAAATAAAAGTAATAAATTCATAGAGATAAGAAAAGGAAGGCATGGATTTACCCTAATTGAAATAATTCTGGTCCTTATTATTTTGACTATACTTGCAGCCGTAGCTTTGAGCAGGGTCATCCTTGATGATGATTCAATTTCGCAAATAGATATTGTAAAGTCGCATCTAAGGTATGCTCAAGCCAGGGCCATGAACACGAACATTGTCTGGGGCATCAAGAGTGATGGAACCAAGTATTGGCTTTTTAAAAATGGTGATTCAACTGATAAGGTTCTCCTGCCCGGGGCGGAAAATGTTGATGTGTCCATAAGTATGGATGAGTTTACCCTTTCTTTTGATAATAGAGGCATTCCTTATACTGACGAGGGAGCAACCATACCTCTTACCTCTAATTTACATATAAAAGTTGGTGACCAGACTGACGCCATTATTGTATATTGTAAAACAGGATATATACCATGATGAATAAAGTTATGGTTATTGGGAAAGATAAGGGATTTACTCTGATAGAGGTGATTGTTACCATTGTTATCGCTGGAATCCTGGGAGTGATAGTGGCCCAATTTGTCCAAACGAGTGCTGTAAAAAGTGTATTTTCAGTTACCCTGCTGAAAGAGCAATACGACCTCCATAGTCAGGTGGAGGATATGACCAGTTACTATAGAGACCAATTGACCCAGGGCAGCTTGGATCTTTCTGCATTTAAGGATTATGTAACTGAAAATTATGAAAGTGTTGACCAGTCACAAACTGGCTTTATTACCTTCACTTCAGACGGAGATGATTTTGTAGCCAGTTCAACATCGTCAGGAGACGTTTTAAAGGTTGTGCTTAAGTCTGGCGACCAAACAATAATTGTCTTATTTACCGAGTAGGGATTTGGTGGATGGTATCTGAACAAGGTATAAACAAACAGCTTGGGTTTACCCTCTTAGAGGGTATTGTTGCCCTTATCTTGGTTGGAATTATAACTGTTTTTGCCGGAATGTTTATTTCTACCGGAGTCAAGGGGTATGTCTTTGCCAAGGAGAATGCAGTTTTAGTCCAAAAAGCTCAGTTGGCAATGGCCAGAATCAGCCGTGAACTTTTAGAGATGAGCGAGGTGGTTTCAGCCGATGAAGACCAGATAACTTTTGAAGGCATCAATGGACTGATCTATACAATTCAAAGAGTTGATAATGTTATATATTTGAATGATGATAGTAAAGGACCTGGAAGTCCGCTTATAGAAAATATCGCCACTTATGATACGGGAGAGTCGTTTTTAAGTTTTATGAAGGCCGACAAAAGCCCCTGGTCTGCTGGAGATGATTTTGATGACCTTTATATGATAAAAATTCTTCTTAAAGTGGCTAGACCATCAGGTGTGGAAGTTACCGGTGATTTGATTTTGACTGCCATTGTTAATCCACGAAATAACGGTGTACTTAATGGGCCGGGAGGAAATTGGTAAAAGTCCCAATTTGTTATCATAAAATTTTATTAAATATTATTGTAAATTTCTAACAACTTAAATTAATTATGGTTTGGATTTGGAGCATGATAAACGCATGGCTAGGCAAAATATACAGCAGACATAAGTCTTCTGATTGTCACCTCCTATTACCGGGTAAAGAATCGGGAGGAATGGTAATACCAATCATTGTTACTATTATATTGCTGGGAACACTTGCTGTTGCTGTAGTTTCCCTTAACACGAGTTCTACTTTTGAGCAGGTTAATGTAAACCTGGGCCAAAGGGCTTATTATTTGGCCGAATCAGGTTTCAGGTATGCTGCAAGCAAGTTCGATGATGGTCCCAGTTTGCTGGATGATATTCACGCCAAATCATTCAAGCTGGATAACAATGAAGGACAGTTCAGTGTTTTTTGTTATCCTCACTGGTTTGAAATCAAAAATGTTTTGAAAAAAAAGAAGAAGAAAACGATCCTCGAGACCGAGGTTTCTTTTGGAGAACCACCGGATTTTACAGAAGGTACCCCAGGATATTTAATACTCAAAGATGATTCAAAAGCTGAGAAGTTTGATTATGTCGAATATGATGCCACAAATCCAAAGATATTGCGGTTTATAAAGAGATCCGGGAAGTGGCCTTCCGGCTTTTCAGCCGGGAAAATAGTCCTGCTTGCTGCTGATGCTTTTCCACAAAGAATAGACGAAGGTGATGATTTAATCCTTGATACCGGCGCAGACTATTTTCCACGTCGTAATGCAAAGTTTGAAGTTAATGGCCAGGTTTACAAGTACAAATGCCGCGACGGTGATACCTTAAAAAAAATTCGGGCTGTTACCGGAACTTTTCCCCTTCTCCTTTCAAAAGGAGACGTTATTAAACTCAAGGAATTTCTTTTGCTCAAATCCATTGGCTCTATAGGGAGCGGCAACTTTCAGGCCAACAGAGAGGTTACATATTATGTGCCTGTTTCCCTTGCCGATCTAAATGCAGAAGATTTGACCAATGAAACATTTTTCGACTCTAAAAAAGAACTGAAAAAATTTAAGCGCGGCACAGGTGCAACTGGCAAGCCTAAATGGGTAAAAATTGATGGAGATGGTGCTCTGGCTTTAAAAATCAAGGGAAAAGGTAAAGATAAACCAGGTAAAAAGAAAGGTCGAGATAAACTAGGCATCGTTGGATTTGACTACCGTAGTAAATCAGCACCTGATTTTGCAGGGGCAAAAGAGGCAGCAGGCGGGCTATTAAGTTATGATGTTCAGGTAAAGATAATGATAGATGGTGATGCTGATTATTGCGTTGGTCTGATGGTGCGCATGGACCAATCCGGTAATGGAGGCGGAAGCATTGAAGGGTACGGATTTTCTTTTATTAGGAATAGTGGCACAATATATTTTAAAAATTATGACGACTTAAAGAAGCAATTAAATAATAAAGCAGCCTTGATCTTTTGGGTAAAGGAAAAGGGGAATGCTAATAATAAAAGGACTATCCTGGCTTACAAGTTGCTGGAAGAGATAGCTGATAACAAGGTCGTTGATCAAGATGGGCATTTGAAGGATTGGGCTACTTTGCTTGTACGCGTTGAAGATAAGATTGATGACAATGGCAAACATTACAATGAGTTCAGGGTCTATATAGCTGATCCGGGAGACGGAACAGATCGTAGAGGCAACGATAACCCCTTTGATACGATCCGGCAGGCCTCTCCCCGCGGCGGGATAGATGGTACTCTGCCCTGGCCCGCCCAGGATGACAATGAAGAAAATGATTATTTTACGCTTATATCAGGATGGGAGAATGTGGGGGCCGATGAATTGGTGGATTACAAGGGGCACTCAAATGTAATTGTTAAGGACGACACTTTTACAACGGATGATTATTTTGATGCCAAGAGCCCTGAGGTAGGTCTGCATACGATCGGACCAAGTGCAGAATCCACTTACTTTGACGACCTTGCAGTCAGGTTTTCTGGTTCAGCCCAGCAGGGGACCACATTCCATGTCCCGGTGCAGGAAGAGTAGGCTTAAACTGCAACAGTCGTGAGTCATGAGTCTAGGGTCTATTGAAATAATAAACTAATTTTATCATAATTTCGCTAAATTGATTTTTGCAGTTGTTTCGAAAAAGATGCCGGTCGCATTTTTTTGCAACCGGCATCAATAGTTATATCGTCATATGGTTGAGAGTTTCTTAAAATAATAAATCGTAGTTTCAGTAATTTTTATTAGGGGTTATAAGCCGGGTTCGGGATAGTACATGTTGTATCATCCCCTAGATCAACCTTAGTTGAACTAATTGTGACATCAAATGTTTTTTGGTCAGTGCCTGGGCTAGATTTTGGTTGGTCGGCAGTAAAATCGCCTAAATTGCTAATCCATCCATCTCCCGTTGTTGCATAATCTATAGCTTCGGTTGCGTTATTGCCTTGTAACAATGCCTTGGAGAAGGCCATATTGACATTGGAAGATACAGCCGCACATGCACCTTCTTTAGCTTTTTTTACCGCATCAGACTGCAGGTCAATAAACCTCGGGATTGCCACGGCAGCCAAAATACCCAAAATGATCAGTACGGCAATGATTTCAATTAGAGTAAAACCCTGCTGTTTTCTAAGATTTTTTTCCTTGTGCATAAGCCCTCCTAAGTTAAACATTTTGCTTTATTTGTTGCATTTTATATGCCAGTTGCTTTTGACCGGGTATTTGTATAAACTTTACAGGTTTAGCCAGGCAGCCACTTTTTGTGCAGCAGTTAAAAATTACAAATTTTGTAGATCCAGCTACAAAATTTGTAGTTTTATAGTTAATCTTTTAGTTTCTTTACGTCAATCCCGTATTTTTTTATTCTGTGCCATAGGCTTCTAGCCTTGATGCCCAGGAGCTCGGCGGCCTTTTTTTGTACGCCACGGGTTTGTCTCAAGGCCTCAATGATCAGGTCTTTTTCTATATGTGCCAATTTTTCGTCCAGTGAGATATTTTCAGCAGAACTAGGGATTATTGGTGAGCCAAGACCTCCGGTTATCTCGGCCGGAAGATGAGCCGTGTCGATAATTCCTTTGTCTGAGGCCATAATAGCTGCCCGTTCCAGAGTGTTTTGCAGCTCGCGTACATTTCCCGGCCACGGGTATGTCATGAGTGCTTGCAAGGCAGAATCAGTGATTGATATATGGGGGCAATAATTATTTAAAAAATTTTCCACCAACAGAGGAATGTCTTCACTTCTTTCACGCAAAGCCGGAATGTGTATAGGGAAGACATTTAAGCGATAAAAAAGGTCCTGGCGGAAGGTTCCCTGTTCAACCATCCGGGCCAGATTTTTATTGGTGGCTGCAATGATGCGAACATCTACTTTAATGGTTTTGGTTCCCCCTAACCGTTCAAACTCCCGTTCCTGAAGGACTCTAAGAATCTTGGCCTGGGTGTTCAGGGGCATGTCCCCTATTTCATCCAGAAAAATGGTCCCTCCGTTAGCAAGTTCAAATTTTCCTTTTTTGGGGCTATCAGCCCCGGTAAAGGCCCCTTTTTCATAACCAAAGAGCTCGCTTTCCAGCAGATCTTTAGGTATGGCCACGCAATTGAGTTTAATAAAAGGCTTGTTATTTCTTTTACTGTGCCTGTGAATGCTGTTGGCCACAAGCTCCTTGCCTGTACCGCTTTCCCCAGTAATGAGCACTGTTGAGTTTGTTGGCGCGACCTTGATGATTTGACTGAGGATTCCACGGATGGCTTTACTTTGCCCTACAATCTCAGGAAACAAGGATTTGGCTTCGACGCGACTAAGGATTTGGGTAACCTTGTCGAATACATGAATAAATTGTTCGAGTTCGTTTCGTGGCTCAACTTGTTTTTTCTCTTTTGGTTCTTCAGGGATAATAGTTGAGGTTAATTGCTCGGCCTGGTCAACAAATTGTTGCACAGGCTTTAGGAGTATGTTGGTCACTAAATAACCAATACCTAGGGCTGCTCCAAAAATGGCCAATCCCCAAAAGCGTATAGGCCATGTTAAATCCTGGCCAACTCGGAAATAATAGGAAGTAAGCTGGTAGGCGAGAATAAAGCCAAGTAGAGCCATTCCGGCAAAGATAAATGGTATTATGATGCGCAAACTTAAAAGTATACCTTTGTTCTTCATAGGGTTGAATCAAAGTTATGGAAGTTGGCTCATGTAGGGAACAACTACATTTTGACCATCTTGGTTAAATCCCACATGGGCAGGAATATGGCCAGGGCAAAGAAACCTACTACGGCTGCCAGGCCAACTATTAGAATCGGGCCCAGGTTAGTGGACATCTGGGACACGGCATAGGCCACTTCATCATCATAGTGTTTTGAGATTTCCGTTAACATCTCATCCAGGTTTCCTGATTGTTCACCTACATAAATCATATTGACGACCATTGGCGTGAAATATTTTGCAGTTTTTAGGGGATAGGATATGCCCAGTCCTTCGCGTAACCGGTTTTTGATTTTATCAAATTCTTTGGACATTGCAGCGTTGCCGATAGTTTCTGAAAGGATATCCAGAGACTCTAAAATACTAACCCCACTGGACTGTAAGATAGCAAAGATGCTAGCAAATCTTGACAAGGCCGCTTTCTGCAATACAGGACCAACAATTGGTAATTTGAGTAAAAATTTGTCCTTTACATAACGCCCTTGGGCTGTTCGCACGTAGAAAGATAAACCAGTGATCAAAGCAATAACACTTACCAAGCAGAAAATCCAATAATTGGCCAGGAAATTATACAACCCTATGGCCAATTGGGTGGGCAATGGAAGGGCGATACCTGCGCTTTTAAAGATAGCTGCAAATTTTGGAATAACAAAAGTTAGGAGGATAAAAAAGGCAATGCCCAAGGCAACGAGTACAATGATGGGGTATTGTAAGGCTGACTTGATGTCGTTTTTGACCTTGTGCTCGTGTTCCAGAAGATAAGCCAGACGGTCCATGACATCCGGTAATGCACCGCTGGTTTCACCGGCCCGGATCATGGCGCAATATAGCCTGGAAAATACTTCTGGATGCCTGGAAAAGGCCTGGTAAAGGGAAGCACCTTCGTTGATATCGCCGGCCATTTTGGCGATTATTTTTTTGAGCTTTGGGTTCTCTGCCTGGCGTTCAAGGGTTGATAAGGTTTCTACAACAGAAATACCGGCCTTAAACATGGTGCGGAATTGCTTGGTAAACAGGATCAATTCCTCGGCTTTGACCGTGGTCAGGATAGATTTTAAGTCAGCCAATAGATTGAGTGCAAGACCACCTTCTCCCTGAACTACTTTTTGTGGTATATAGCCTCTGGTAACAAGTATGGTATTGACTTCATCAACTGAGTTTGCCTCCAAAACTCCCGTGATCCTGCTTCCATTTTCGTCTATGGCGATGTATGAAAATTTCATAAGTTACTCCATCTAGCTCATAACCACCTGAATAGCCTCCTCCACGGTAGTTATACCCTGCAGCACTTTTTCCTGAACGTCCTGTTTAAGGGTGCGCAATTTTCCTGCCTTCACGGCAGCCTGTGTGATTTCCCGGGCTGAAGCGCGACGCATGGTCAATTCCTGGATTAGTTCATCATTGATCAGGACTTCGTATATTCCAATCCTGCCTCGATAGCCAGTATTGTTACACTGAAAACAGCCCTTACCTCGCCTGAATTGAGCATCATTTTTTTCCAAGCCCAAAAATTGTAGGGCCTTTGGGTCCGGCTCATAAGTCTCAACACAATAAGGACAGATTTTGCGTACAAGCCTCTGGGCAATGGAGGCCAGTAAGACAGAAGAGACAAGAAAAGGTTCAATACCCATATCAAGAAATCGGGTTATGACCCCGGCTGCATCATTGGTATGGAGGCTACTCAGCAAACGATGACCGGTTAAAGCAGCTTGAACAGCAATATTGGCTGTTTCAAAGTCACGTATTTCTCCGACCATGACTATATCAGGATCCTGGCGCAAGATAGAGCGCAGCCCACTGGAAAATGTCATGCCGGCCTTGGGATTGAGCTGGACCTGGCGGATGTTTTGAATCCGGTACTCAACAGGGTCTTCTAAAGTTATGATATTGGTATCCGGTCGATTCAGGCGACTTAAAATGGCGTAGAGGGTAGTAGATTTACCACTGCCAGTGGGCCCGCTGGTCAGGATCATTCCATAGGGCTTTTCAATAATTGTTTTGACCTTTTCCTGATCAACCTGACTCATACCCAGTTCTTCCAGGGTATAAATGCCACTGCTCGTATCTAAAAGGCGTAAAACAATATTTTCTCCGTAAATCGTAGGCAGGGATGAGACCCGGACATTAATTTCTTTTCCTTCTATATTCATGGTGAATCTTCCGTCCTGGGGAATTCTGCTGGTGGCAATGTCCATATTGGCCAGAATTTTTATCCTGGAGACAATAGCAAGAAACATTTTTTTGGGGGGGGAAGGAACTTCTTGTAACTTGCCATCAATTCGAAAGCGAATTTGAATATATTTTTTTTCAGGACTGATGTGGATATCGCTGGCTCTTTCTCGAACAGCCTGAGCTAGAATGGAGTTAACCAAACGTATGACCGGGGCCTCTTCAGCCAGGTTTTGGAGGGCCGAGATCTGAATTTGTTCTTCTTCAACCTCCTCTTCATCCTCAGTACTTATTTGCATTTCATCTATGCTCTCCATGACTTCATTAAGGCCTTTGCGCAATCCATAGATATGGGCAAGCAATTGCTCGAATTCCTGTTGCGTACATATTACGGGGTCAGCTTCTTTATTGGTATAAACCTCCACGGCGTCAATGGCCCCAATATCCATGGGATCAATCATGGCAATGGTCACTAAGTTGTCTCGTACTTTCAGGGGGACCACTTTGTACTGTTGAGCCAGGTCTGCAGGAAGTATCTTGGCCAGAGACGAGTCCACGGGATAGGCGTTGGGTTGGTATCTTTTAATGCGTAATTGCTTGCTTAAAAGGTTAATCAGGTCTTCCTCTGAAATATATCCATTTTTGACTAAGTATTCTCCAATCTTAGTCTGGCCACGTTTTGGGTCGGTCAGGGCTTTTTGCAAAACTTCTTTGGTAATCAGGCCTGCATCTACCAGCATTTCTCCAAGCTTTGCCTTGGTTCGCATAAGATAATACCTCTGTTTTTTTTAGTTTAATCAAGGACTGCAAAAAAGATGGTCTGCTCAGTAAAAGAAAGTATCTTTGGTGTGGTCATTAATTTTTTACTTAGAGTGTTTAACTGTTTAATGGCTTCTTCTTTTGTTGGAAAAAAATTATTTAACACGATAGAAATATGGTATCCGTT
This sequence comes from Desulfovulcanus sp., assembly GCF_982781345.1. Lineage (NCBI taxonomy): Bacteria > Pseudomonadati > Thermodesulfobacteriota > Desulfovibrionia > Desulfovibrionales > Desulfonauticaceae > Desulfovulcanus > Desulfovulcanus sp. The sequence goes on along the minus strand of NZ_CEYAEZ010000072.1, from coordinate 3,310 downwards.
TGAGGGATCGTAATAGGGCAGGATACGATAATCGCCAGACTGCATAAACTGGTTTTTATAAAAACGGTAAGCTACGTTGATGTCCTTTGTCTCAAACACTTGAATGCAGAATTTCGGTATCGTTTTTGATGATGTAGGAATGGCAGGAAGAAGGATGCTTTGCCCTGGTTTAACCAAATTGATATCCCCAAGAGTTGGATTGGCGCACTCTATGGCATCGAGATAAAATTTACATTGTTCAGCAGTGTCAAAACCATAGATCGATGAGGCAACCTTAGATATGATATCACCTTTTTTTATTAAGAATCGTCCCAAAACACTTGGAATTTGAGGGATGTTCGAATCTTCATTTTGTTTGTTGCGAGTGATTGGATAAAGATAAGATCTGCTCTTTTGCTCAGGTTGAACATCAGTAGTTGATAGGTCAGAGTTAACTACTATAGGTGTACTGTTGTGCTTAGAGTTTATATAATAAGAAAAAGAGATTATCTTTTCTTTAAGCGAGTTCAGTAAGTCTAAATTTTTATCTTGATAAAGTAAAAAAAAGAAAAATAAGACAGAAATGAGTGTCGTGATTACGATGTTTTTGTTTAGAAGTGTATAATGATTGGAATCTGATAGAAGGTGCTGCCTTGTGCAAGACCTGATTATTGCAGCATTGATGCGAGAACTGTTTTTTATAATCATGGCAAGGATACATTTGTGACAGAGATGTATTATTTTTCTTGGATAGCCTTTGGTAGCACGATAAAGCAGAAAAAGGGCTGGCAAGGTGAACAGGCTCTTATATGCCGGGTTGCCACAGGCAGCTAGCTCCAAACGATACCTGATCAGGCCTCGAGTTTCCTTAAAGGTCAGGGGTGTAAGATTTAAAAACTGATTAACACGATCTGCAAAATTTTTTATCTTTTTTATCTGGCCAAAGAACTCTTGCTGGGCAAAGATGACAATTTGTAAGAGCTTGTACTCATTGCTCTCATAGTTTAGCAATTCACGCAGTATTTCCAGGCAGGAATGAGAAAGTTTTTGTCCTTCGTCAATGGCAAGGAGGATAATTTTGTTTTCTTCGGCAGCGACCTGGAACAAGAAGTTTTTGATTTTTTCTTTAATCTTCCAGGTACTTTCTTCTTCTGCTTCATTTTTTAGAAAAATTCTGTGCAGATCTTGTAGGAATTCATGGTCTGATTGATAAGATGGATCAAGGATGAGGTAGGTTAGTATTTCATGGTCATCAGAGAGTGTCTGAAGGAGTTTTCGACAAAGCGTGGTTTTCCCTGTTCCAACATCGCCAAGTACGATGCTCAGGCCACGTCTTAGTCTGATGCTGATTTCAAGCTGTTGAAGACATTCTTTATGCTGTGCAGACTCAAAAAATAGATTTGGGTCCGGAGAATTGGAAAAAGGTTCGCGCTCCAGTCCAATTATTCTAAAATATTCCATATAAACCAGGAAATACTTTTCCCATTAAAGAGCCTGTGGCCGAACCATTATATCAACTCAACTTCCATAGTTATTTCAGTCCTGGTTTCTTTCGTGCTGGTACAAAGGCTTGGACCCAACTAAAGCTTGCTTGCGGACAGAGCATAATGGGATAATTTAAGTAAGCAAATATTCTTTTTATTATCGATAGTTACGGTCAACATCGCAGAATATTTAGCCCTTTCATCCCGATGCTCTGTTTTTCCGCAAGCTTCCCTAAGATTGGGTTACCCAAGCCGTTTGTAATGCATTTCAGAAACCCAGACTTTCAATCAGCGACTAAAATAAGGTTTGGCCACAGGCTCTAAAAGGTAGGTTAATGCCTTAATATTTATTGCATTTGATAAAATAAACGTTTGTGGTTTTCGCATCCATATTCGCTGCCCAGTCCGCAGCTTTTTTCAAAACACTCCAGCGCTTCTTGTTTGTAGCCTAATTTTTCAAGTGCCAGTCCCTTGGTATTTAAAGCTCTTTCGTTGGTAGGGTCAAGAAAAAGAACCAGGTTGCATTCTTCGAGTGATTTTTTATATTCACCCTTTTCCCAAAAGCCTGCCGAACGATAAATATAGCCTTCGATATTCCCGGGGTCCAGGGCTATGGCAATGGAGGCTGTTCGGATGGCCTCATCCCAATTTTTTTCCAGAAGAAATTTTCTGCTCTTTTCCAGCCAGGACTTGGCCCTTGGATCGTGGGTAGGCTTAAGTTTTTGGGCCAAGTCTTCAGCAGTCGGATGTTTACTTATTGCCTTTTCCAGATCCTTGCGTTTCTTCAGAATCGTAGGTGTGATAAAAATCAGAATTTCTTCCATCTTGCTGGAAGTGCTTTCGCCTTTAAATAAGTATCCTAGTCCCGGAATGTCTTTCAGACCGGGGATTCCAGCTGCTGCATCTTGAATAGTTTGTTTGGTCAAACCCGATATGACTATGGTCTCGCCATTTTCAACAATAAGTGAAGTCTGGGTTTCTTTTTTATATATGGTCGGGTTTCCATCAACCTTTTTTTCCTCTGAGAAATCAACCTCATCCTTTTTAACTGAAATTTCCATCTTTAAGTAGCGATCATTGATTACATGCGGTGTCATTTCCAATCTCAGGACCGCATCTTCAAATTTTACCTGTTTTTCCCCATCAACATATGTTACATAAGGTACTTTTTGTCCGTTTTCTGTAAAAGCCATTTTGTTGTCCATAGTAGTAAGCGACGGACTCGATAATATGTTGATTTTGCCATCAGCTTGTAGAGCTGAAAGTTGCATTTCCAGAATGCTGCCCGATGGGTTTCCTATGAGTATGTTTAAACCTGCCCCCAGCGTTCCAATGTTTGACCCGGTAGCAGAGCTGGCAGGAAAGTTAATGCCAAGTCCAGTTCCGGATTTTCCAGTGCCAAAGGCATCGCCGCCATCGCCTATTGGTCCACTAACTGTAATCCGTTTGTCCGAGGTGCTTCCCCAGGCAAACTTTGTCCATTTGCCACCCCATTGGATACCTAAATCACGAGCGACATTCTTGGTAGCTTCTACAATGTATGCCTTCAGGTGAATTTGGTCGGTCGGTTTGTCTAAAGTTTTTACCAAGTTGATGATTTTGTGCAGATCATCCTTTACCGCCTGGACCACCAGAGAGTTGGTGTGTTTATCCACAAGAATATTTCCTCTGGATTTGCCTTCTTTATCTTTGGTAATTAGCTCGGATAGAAGTTTTTGCAGGCTCTCTGCCTCAGCAAAATTTACCTTAATAACTTTGGTCAGCAATGGCTCTACTTGTTTCTGTTCCAGCTTATTCAACTCTTTTTTGCGCTTTATTTCATCAATGGCCAAGTCGTTTTGTAAATC
>NZ_CEYAEZ010000071.1:0-14055 GCF_982781345.1 Desulfovulcanus sp. | reverse complement strand
AAATTTCATTGATACATGTACTCAATATGTATTGAATACGAATGTCTAAATTGCTATCTTGGATGTTTTGTTCATAATACATTTTTTAAAACGCCTCTAGTAGGTTTTTGCGTTCGTTTCCTGGTATTTGTAACTTTCAAACCGTTCAGGAAATATTGTTTATAACTCACTTCAAGGAGTTATTTCATAGCCTAAAAGTTCGGCTTGTTCCAATACTGTTTTAGTAGCTTTTTCTTGTTTGTCAGGTGGATAGCCATATTTACGAAGCAGCCGTTTTACCATTACTCGTAGTTTGGCCCTTGCGCTTTCCCGGACAGTCCAGTCTATGGTAACGTTTTTGCGCACTGTATCAGCAATTTCCTTGGCTAGTTTGCGTAAGGTTTCATCTCCCAGAACCTTCACCGCGCTGTCGTTGGTCTCCAAGGCATCGTAGAAGGCAAGCTCTTTTTCGGTAAGACCAATCTTCTCCCCTCGCCTGTAGGCCTCGCGCATTTCTTTGGCCAGCTTGATGAGCTCTTCTATTACCTCAATGGTGCTGATAGCCCGGTTGTGATACTGCCTGATAGTCTTTTCAAGGAGCTCCGAAAATCTCCTCGCCTGGACGAGGTTTTTCCTCCGGCGTATCTTGATCTCATCGTTGATGAGCTTGCGGAGCAATTCCACGGCCAGGTTTTTCTGGGGCAAATTGCGCACTTCGGCCAGAAACTCATCGGAAAGGATGGAAATATCCGGCTTCTTTAAGCCTGCGGCTTCAAAGAGATCAATGACTCCTTTGGGCACAATGGCGCTTGAAATGATCTGCCTGATGGCAAACTCTTTGTCATCAACCGGACGGCCGCTTTTAGAGATTTTCATCAGGGCTGCTTTTACACTCTGGAAAAAGGCCACTTCGTCACGAATCTCAAGGGCCTCCTCCCTGGGAACAGCCAGGGCAAAGGCTTTAGAGAGTTCGGTTACCGCCTTGATAAAGGCCTCTTTTCGGGAAGGAGCGGCCACAAAGTCCGCAGCCTCACGCAAAATCTTAAGACGCTCCTCAGGGCTTGCGGAAAGGGCCTTTCGGTAATCAAAGCCGTGAAAGATGTCTCTACAAATTTCATATTTTTCAAGCATAATGGCCACGGCCTCGTCCTGGTCCACGGCAGGTTCGCCGCGGCCACCGCCTGCGGTATAAGTGGCAAGCGCCCGTTTGAGACTGTCGGCAATCCCTATGTAATCCACCACCAGCCCGCCGGGTTTATCTCGGAAGACCCTGTTGACTCTGGCGATGGCCTGCATGAGGTTGTGCCCCTGCATGGGCTTGTCAATGTACATGGTGTGAAGGCAAGGAACATCAAACCCCGTAAGCCACATATCACGCACAATGACGATTTTCAAAGGGTCGTTCGGGTCCTTGAAGCGCTCGGCAAGTCTTTCCCTTCGGGCTTTGTTGCGAATATGGGGCTGCCATTCGGGAGGATCTTTGGCTGAGCCGGTCATCACCACCTTGATTACGCCCTTTTCATCGTCCTCAGAGTGCCACTCACGCCTGAGTTTTATGATCTCGTTATAGAGATCAACGCAAATCCGCCGGCTCATACAAACTACCATGGCCTTGCCATCCATGGCAGAAAGTCTTTTTTCAAAGTGTTCCACAAGGTCGCGGGCGATGACCTCAAGGCGCCTTTTGGCCCCTACAATGGTCTCAAGTTGTGCCCACTTGGTCTTGAGCTTTTCCTTTTGCTCAAGCTCTTCCTCTTCGGTGACTTCTTCAAATTCTTCATCAATTTTGGGCTTGAGCTCTTCGGGAAGTTCAAGTTTTGCCAGGCGGCTCTCGTAATAGATGGGCACCGTGGCCCCGTCTTCCACCGCCTGAAGCACGTCGTAAATATTTATGTAGTCGCCAAATACGGCCCTGGTGTTACGGTCGCCGAATTCCACAGGCGTGCCAGTAAACCCTACAAATGTAGCCTTTGGCAGGGCATCCCGCAGGTGTCTGGCAAAGCCTTCTATGAAACCATAATGGCTGCGGTGGGCCTCATCGGCAATGACGATAATGTTTTCCCGATCAGAAAGCAGCGGAAACCTTTCTCCCTTTTCCTCGGGAAGGAATTTTTGAATGGTAGTAAAGATCACCCCTCCTGAAGCCCGCTTCAAAAGCTCTTTCAGGTGCTCCCTGCTTTCGGCCTGCACCGGCCTTTGCCGCAAGAGTTCGTGACCACGGTAAAACTGGCTGAAGAGCTGGTCATCAAGGTCGTTTCGGTCGGTAATAACCACGAGGGTAGGATTTTTGAGCTCTGGGTGCCGAACGAGCTTTCCGGCAAAAAAGAGCATAGTAAGGCTTTTGCCCGAACCCTGCGTGTGCCAGATTACCCCGCCTCTTCGGTCACCTCTTGGGCTTGCTGCTTCAAGGGTCTTTTCTACGGCCTTTCTTGCCGCGTGAAACTGATGATAGGCGGCTACTTTTTTGACCAGGCCCTTTCGGTTTTCTTCAAAGACGGTGAAATGCCGGATCAAATCAAGGAGAAAGTCCTTGCGAAATACTCCTTTAATTATCACCTCAAGCTGAAGCTGAGCATTCGGAGCCGGTTCTTGGCCGTCAATGGTGCGCCAGGGAAGAAACCATTCTTTCCCTGCGGTAAGCGAACCAAGCCTTGCGGAAAGACCGTCTGAGATGACCAGAAGCTCGTTATAAACAAAAAGCGAAGGAACTTCCCGCTTGTAAGTCTGGAACTGGTTATAGGCTGTCCAGATAGTGGCTTCTTCATCAGCGGGATTTTTAAGCTCTATTACGGCTATGGGAAGGCCGTTTAAGAAGACCACCACATCCGGCCGGCGGATGTTTTGCCCTTCCTGTACGGTGAACTGATTTACCACCAGCCAGTCATCGTTTTCCGGGTTTTCAAAATCAACGAGAACTACCCTCTCCCCACGCACCTCGCCGTCTTTAAGAACCTCTACTTCTACCCCATCAACCAGCATCCGGTGAAAGACCCGGTTGTTAAGGATCAGCTCGGGAGAATCAGGATGAAGCACCTTGCGAATGGCATCTTCCAGAGCCTGTGCAGAAGCACCAGGATTAAGCTTATAAACAGCCTCCCGCAGGCGTTCTTTCAGGACCACTTCCGAGTAGGAGTTCCTTTCTGCTTGTGGCTCGCCCGGGGCTATTTCCGGGCCGTGAAGGATTTGGTAGCCCAGGCTTTCGAACCAGGCTAAAGCGGTATGTTCAAGGTGTGATTCAGAGATTTTCATCTCTAGTTTTGTTGCTTCCTCCGGTACTCCATGGCTTCCTTACTCAATTCTTCCACGCTTTTGTCCTTCCACAGATCTCTCTGCCATTTTGTGTAATCAAACGGCTCCCTCTTGAGCAAGGCTATAAACCTCTCTGTTTCTACTTTACCCAGCTCTTTTAAAAGGATTTTGATGCCTTTTATTTTTAGTTCCGTATCTGTAATCATTGTTCCTCCAATATTTTTATGAATTGGATTGGATCAACCAACTTTATTTCTTTAATCTACTTTCGCAAAATTTTATCATCTGTAGTAATGAAATATTCTGCTCCACCTTCAATAGCACATGCTATATGCAGTGCATCTTTAGATTTTAAGCCAATTTTTGTTAAATTTCTAGCTCTTTCTAAAATATTGTCGTTTTCTGTAATGTCTATAATTGCATAACGCTTCCATTCTTGTATAGTCTTCTTTCTTTCTTCAAAAGGATTTTGTTCATTTTCATAATCCAAAATATAGGACCAGATTAATTTAAGAATACCTTCAATAATCTTGCTTTGAATATAAAGTTTTGCCTCTGTTTCTAGTTTTATTCTAATCGAAGATTGATTGTCAAAAGGCCGATTAAAAACGCAATTATCAAGATAAATAACTCTAGTTTTTTTCTTCATGAATAATAAACTCCCGGAAACAAATTACTCTTAAAATAATTCAACTTTCTGAACATGAAGTTTCCCCTAAGTCTTGTTCTTCTTTAGACAACAAATATTCTTCCTCGGTCAAAATTTTTCCATTTGGCATAATGAAATAGATTTTACCGGCTATTCCAATTGGTGTAGCAATGCCGAGCCTTTTATTTTCTTCCAGTATTTTAGGGAAGATAGTAGAGGCTATTCTTTGAGATTCTTCTATGAGAAGATCAATATCAAGTTCTTTCATGGGTTCGACACCTCTTTTAAAAAGATTTCAAAAATAACTTCATCTTTAAACTTTATATAAGTTTTTCTTTCTCAAAGCTATTCTTTTATAACTCTCTATATTACTTTTTATTTCCCAACTATCAAAAAAATCTCTATATAGATACCAAAAGTTTTTGAGGCTTTTCTTATATCTTCTTTTTACCGTCTCAAAATCAACAAAATGGCCTCCTTTTCTGACTCTTTCTTCAATTCTATATTTTAAGATTTCTACATAAGTCGTCTTTCCCGCTCCATTGGGACCGGCAAAAATCACTAAAATGGGATTATTCCTATGGCGATATTCTTTCCTTTTAAGGCTTTGCATTGGACTGTTTTTGGACCGTTAATCAGGTTTTTGAAACAGGTTAAAGTGGTTTGTTCGAGGTGTAATTCAGAGATTTTCATGTTTTCGTTTCCACCTAATTTATAATCTCATTATGATATAACTTTCTCAACACGAATAGTAACTCCAATTTTCAATTCTTATTTTTAACCGACTTCTTCTGCGACCACCTGAAGAGCAACTTTGTATCCCATTCCTTGCAAAAATCTTGCATTTTGCATAAGATTTAATTGACTAAAAAATGGAAGTAAAGATGTTACATCGCTTCCGATTTTCTTGCTAATAATTACATAAGTAACCTCATAACTCGAAGGATTTGGTCTTTGTGAAGCATCAGGAATCAATTCTAAAAACCTCTCTCCGTTATCCATAGTTGCTATTTTTTCACGTATTTTCTCACGAACAGAACTATCTTGTAAAAACACTCTCGCAGATACTGTTCCTTGAGCAAATAAATGACTTAAAGTAGCGGATCTTGTTTTCTTTTTAACGTGAATAATCTGCTTTTTATCGGATAACAAATCACAAAATTCTATAGAAGATACAGCATCTGTAGGCTTGACAAGAATTTTATCTAAACAGATAAAACTATCATCTTCTTGAGCTACACGTCGATTATATTCAGATTCTCGCTCTCCAGTTCTAGCAGTAGGTAAATTATAAACTGGAGGAGGTATTGAGTGGACAAAACTTTTTACGCGTTCGGCAAAGCTACTGTCAATTTCGAACCATTTTCCCTCGATTAAAACATATAAGCGACCTTCATGTATTATTTCCCACACAATGCAATTGAAAAGTGACCACTTATCCTGAAATTGTTCATTATTAATCCATCGGACTGAAACTCTATAGCTTTTTAATTTTTCAATTGTTAGGTTATTTGTCTTGTCTCCAAGTGCATTTAGATATTCTTCAATATCAAGATCGTCGTACTCTTGTTGTCTTGTTCCGGTAATACGAAATTTGTCTAAGGATTGCCAATCAACAACTTCAGGTGGAGCTAAGTGAAGTTTTTCTATATTTTTGTTTTTTATTGCTTCCTCTAATTTAGAGTTTAGGAAATTAATTAGACTTGGATCTCTTACTTCGTTTAAATAGTCTACCCAGCCGAAATATTGTTTATATCGATTATCATAGTAAGCTTCTAAAATTTGCTTGCACTTTTCTCCAAGCTGATCAATTGTGATTTGTGCAGTAAAAGTCAGAGCATCAGCCCCAGTTAATCGCTTTGCAAAAGCTTCATCTTCAGGCTCTCCTGTTACAGCCCGAAGTAAATCTCTCGAAACATCCAAACCAAAAACTCCTAAATCTGCTCCTCGACTTGTTTGTTTTCGGGTAGCAAGCATCATGTCTTCATAAGTTCTCAAATCTAAGCTGCGCAATCTATTCGGATGAATTCGATTTAGAACTACTTTTAGACCAAAATTAAGCTCATAACAATCTGGCTTTAAAAGATTACGGCCATAACCAAAGGTAAACGCAAAAATCCTTTTTTCAGTTTTTATAAAAAGTACACCTGAAGCATTTGAAACACTTATCTCATTAAGATCCAAATCTAATGAGGGTTGAATAAACTCGATCCATTTAGGAGGTCTACTTAACGAAGTAGAATACCAAAACTCTCCTTCAAAAGAAAGTTCCGACCTGAGAGGAATTCTCTTAAGTGCACCAGGATTTCGTAATGCATCCTGAAAAGAACTTATGTTATCTTTCAGCAGCAAGACCGTTAGCTTTTGTGTTTTCTTCTTAGCTGAGCTCACAAAATTTCCCCCACAAACCTTTCCACATTTTTGATACGGATTTGGCCGGAAATGAGTTTGGGAAGAAGGGTGTCGCGGATTGAAGCAAGAATCCGTGATTGTTTAATTAAATGTATTCTTTGTAAAAAAAGTTTCTCTGCTTGTTCGCTAAATTTATTTAAAATTTCTGATTGAGGCACAAGAATATCGAGCATCGACAGAGAACTAATTGTAATTTGAGGTTGTGCTGAACCAGTAATTATCGATTTTATATCCGAATTTTGGAGATACCCTTTAATATAATGGCGATATATATTTAAGTATTTAGGAACAATAGCAATTACATTATTTGTTATAAAACATGGCCCTTCCGTCTCTTGTAATAGGCCACTATTGCTGCCTCTACAGGTAATTAATAATTGAGGTTGATTAAATATTTTTACATCTATATATCCAACAATACCAGCTGCTCCATAAACTGGATAGCCAGATGTAGACAACTTCGCTTTTGGCAAATTCTTTCCATAAAAGAGATCACAAATTGAAGATATTTTCCCTACCCTCCACCCCTTCGGCACCGGTCCAAGAGGTGAATCCTCAAAGGAATCAGGGAAGAGCCGGGCAATTTTGGGGGAAAGTTTGGGGAGTTTGGGATCTTCTTTTTCAAGTTTTTCAAGAATGGCACGGCGGCGGGCGGCTTTTTCCGCCAGGGCGTCGGGAATAGGGTTTCCGGCCTTAAGGGCGTTATCAATTACTGGGTCAAAGTCCACAAACCAGGACTTAAAAGTTGCCTTCGCCATCTCTTCCAGCGTCTCATTCATCCGCCGATTAAGCTCTATCTTGTCATCCAACGTGCCAAGTATGTGAGCAATGGCTTTCTGTTCGGGGAGGGTAAAATGTGGTAAACAAAATCGACCTACATGTTCCCATTTTGCACGAGGCATTCTAGTGCCTTCAGAACCTTGCGATGCAAAATAAACAAATTTTTGGGACGCCATGCAATAAAATAAAAATTTCTGATCGAATCCCGATTTTGCACGGACGACCCATATATCGGTAGAACATACCCCATCAAAAGGTGCAATAATCACCTTACGAAAATAGGGCCGCAATTTGCCAAACAAAATATCGCCTTTGCGAAATTTAAATTTAGTACTCACTGTGTCTTCGGCTTTTCCTACGCCTTTAAGATGAAGTCCCCCTTCCTGTATGTGTTCTAACCCAATATAAGGCAGACCTGCTGCATCTTCAGGATTTACGGTTTCTCTCAATAGAATTGCCATATCAGTAAAAATAGTTTGCCTAGCTTCTATTTTTTTACTTCCCATTTCCCTATTTACTCTTTCATTTCTTAATATCCAGCAAACTGCTAAACTTTCACCCTTACCCTCTCCTCAATCCTTTCCCTGATCTGCAAATACAATCTAGCATTAACATTCTGACAATTCCTCCAGCTCCCTTTCCAATTCCTCTACACTCGGCAAGCTACTTTTAATCTCCTCTGGCAAGGCACGAGTTAGGCGATAGGATGAAACACCAATGGGTTTAGTGGTATCTCTCAGAGCGTACTCTACGATTACTTTATTTTTGGACTTGCAAAGGATGATGCCTATAGATGGCTTATCGTCAGGATGGCGAAGCAAATCGTCCACTGCTGAAAGATAAAAGTTCATCTTGCCAGCATATTCCGGCTTGAATTCGCCAGTTTTAAGTTCTATCACCACATAACAGCGGAGTTTTAGGTGATAAAAGAGGAGGTCCAAGTAAAAATCCTCTCCCCCGACTTCTAGGTGAACCTGGCTTCCCACGAAGGCAAAGCCTACCCCTAACTCAAGGAGGAAATCTCGGATGCGGGTGATGAGCTCTCTTTCAAGCTCGCGTTCGCGAATCTCTTCCCTCAGTTCCAGAAAATCGAAAACATAAGGATCTTTCAAGACTTCCTGGGCGAGGTCTGATTGGGGAGCAGGGAGTGTTCGGTCAAAATTCGTGATAGCTTTTCCCTTACGGTGATAAAGACCGCTTTCTATCTGGTGGACCAGAACATTTCGGCTCCAGCCATACTCAATGGTCTGCTGGATGTACCAAATACGCTCTTTCGGATCTTTGACTTTCTCAAGAAGTGTAATGTTATGATACCAGGTAATTTGTGCAAGCACCTCTTGCACAAATTTTTTGTCAGGATAAGCCTCGGCAAAAGCCCGCATATATTTCAAATTCCGGGCGGAAAAGCCCTTCATGTCTGGGAACTCTCGCCTCAGGTCCTGTGCCAGACGGTCAATCACCTTTGAGCCCCATCCTTCTTTTCTCTGACGTTCCAAAATCATCCGGCCGATTTCCCAGTAGAGCAGGATAAGCTCGCGGTTGGCAGAAAGAGCGGCTTTGACCCGCGCCCTTCGGGTGCGCTCCTTTAAATCCGTTAAAAATTCGCCATAGCCGGCAGGTAATCTATTCTCCAAACCCAAGCTCCTCTCAATTCACGAAAACCTTACGCCCAACTGCCGAAGCATCTCAAAGGTGTCCACATAAGGTACGTTAAATGCTCGGCAGACATTAGGTATAGGAATTTTACGTTTAATGTCTGGTTTGAATTGTTCGTGGGTGACTACTATAGCTCTTTTGGCCAAAGCATAGGCCACTACCCATGCATCAGCATTGTCTGCTCGAGCAAATTCTGCTTTCGCACTCTCTTTAAACTGTGTTTGCTCATAAGCCCATTGTATAATTTGGCGGTAGGCATCTATCACTTCTTCATCCATAGTTGAGTCAAAGTGCTCGTGAAACTGTCCCGTAGCCCATTTTGCCACTTCGTCGTTTAAGCGGGCTAATTCATCCTTAACCCGATCTATACTTACAATTCGCCCGTTCTGAGCCCAATATAACAGTGCATCCCAGAAAGCCGGGGCAAGATCGAAAGCGTAGTAGCGTCTTGCAGCTTCAATAAAAACGTTTGCATCCAGTACAAAAAACATGGGGTGGTTTATTTACCTCCCTACTCCTAAAATGTACTTTGCGAACCGCTCAAACGTTTTGCCGTATAGCCCTGTAAGCCGGTAGGCCTCGTGGTAAAGGAGTTTTCCTTCTTTTGCCATTCGAACTATAGCTTCACTGAAACGACGGCCAAGACGAACCCTTTGAGCCGCGTAGAAGTGGCCACCTTCTTGGTCGGACATCCTTAAGCGCTCTCGTTCCTGATAGTCCCGGTAAAAATTGAAAAATTCTTCTCGGCTGATTAACCCAAGATCCTGGGCTCGACGGGCAATTACGACTTTACTTACCTTGAATCGGCGAGCAAGTTTCCGAAATGGTTCAGGATCTCTATTAAGAGAAAACCACTCTTTACGCAAAGCATCTTGGGGTACCAAAAATTCGGCTGCAATTTGGTCACAGGCCCGTTCGGTTATATTGTCGGCAGGTTGCATATCGCGTAAATCAAAGATTGCACTGCTTCCCAGCCAGATATGTGCCAATTCATGAGCTAATGTGAACATTTGTGCTGCCTTTGCATCGTTGGCGTTTATAAAAATTAACGGTGCATATTCATCTACGAGCACAAATCCCCGAAATTCTTCGACACAGAGCTTTCGGCGAGTGTTATTTCCTACGATACCGCTGGTAGAAAGAAGGATGCCCGCATCTTCGATTTTATCTTTTAGAGCTTGAAGCGCTGCGCTCCAGGTGGAGTAGCGAGAAGCCCAGTTTGGTGGAAGTCCTAAGGTTTCTCGAATCTTTCCGGCCACTGCGCTGGGATGATCTTTTGGAGAAGCAAAGCCAACAAAAGGCAGCGGATCATGGCCTTGCTCAATTAGATATTCCCGCATCCAGGCTTGCCTTTGTTGCATAATCTGAACCGTTTCGAGTAACTCGGGGCTTGGCTCCGATGCAATTCCTTTGTCTAAAGTACGGAAAAAAGGAATAGGTAGACGTTCTCGTGGTGGTTCAGGTAGTAGAAGATAACCAAAAGGTACAGAGGCTGCTTTAGCTAGTTCTTCAAGTTGCCTTAGTGTAGGTTGCTTTGTCCCCTCAAGCCATTCTTTATGGCGTGGGAATTTACTTTCAAGGTCTATTCGCGTACTAGCCCGCGCCAAGACCCATTCAAGAACTTTTGGAGCAACTTCTATTCTAACGAGCACCATGTCTCACCTACTATAAGACATGTTTTAACAAAAACTTTACATCCAACTGTGAAAGTATTTCGAAGGTCACATAAGACACCTTAAATGCCAGAACTGAAAAGAACATTTTGTCATTTTTATAAACAATGTTCATTTTAAATCGAACAATGTTCATTTCCCCAGTTTTTGAATAAAAACATCTATGTTTTAAAATCATCATCTTGATTCTTTTTCCAAAATAATTTTCACCTTCTCTTTTAAATCCGGTAAATCATTAGCTATGATCTCCCAAATATTTTCCAGATCTACTCCGAAATATTCGTGAATTACCACGTTTCTTAGACCAACAATCCTTCGCCAAGGGATACCAGAATATTTATCTCGGAGTTTGGGTGGGATATTCCTAGCAGCTTCACCAATTATTTCCAAATTTCGGATAACAGCGTCAATTGTACGTTCGTCGTTCTCGAAATCTTTATAAGACATACCGAGAACATATCTTTCTATTTTTTCTATACATTCCAAAATATCGTAAAGAAACAAAGTCACATCACGTTTAGACACTTACCAGCTCCTCTCTTATATACTGCCAAAGCCTCGGTTTACGGATAACGGCTTTTTTAGAAACTACATCAACTTTAATACCTAAGATTTGTTCCAAATAATCTTTGAGATCTACTATCTTTAAGCCAATTGGTCTTTCAAACTCCACCAAAATATCAACATCGCTAGCAGAAGTTTCCTCCCCACGCACATAAGAACCAAAAAGATTAATCTCTTTAACTTGAAATTTTTTAGCTAATATTGATTTGTGTTCTTGAAGGATGCGCTTTATCTCTTCCAAAGATTTAGTCCCCATAAAACCCAAGCTCCCTTAAGTTGTATTTTATAGCCTCTTCAAGTTTTGTGCTTTCGGCAAACTGCGCCTCTAGCTCCGCCACCAGGCGCTTCATTTTTTCCTCAAAAACTTCATCATCCTCTTCCTGAATCTCTACACCCACATAACGACCAGGGGTGAGGATATAGTCATGCTCCCTGATCTTCTCTATAATCGCGCTTTTACAGAATCCGGGAATGTCTTTATACTCGCCGGTGCCTTCCTCACCGCGCCAGGCGTGGTAGGTCCGGGCAATTCTCTCAATCTCCTTGTCTGTTAGCTCCCGATGGACGCGATCCACCATGACGCCCATCTTCCGGGCATCAATGAAAAGGACCTCCCCTCGGCGATCGCGTAAGGGCTTGCCTCCTTTGGTGGGTTTGCCGGATTTATCCCGCGCGATGAACCACAGGCAAGCCGGGATCTGAGTGCTGTAAAAGAGCTGTGGTGGAAGAGCCACAATGCAGTCCACCAAGTCGGCCTCAATAATCTTTTTGCGGATTTCGCCTTCTCCTCCCTGGTTGGAAGAAAGAGAACCATTGGCCAATACAAAGCCGGTAATACCTACCGGCGAAAGATGATGGATGATGTGCTGCACCCAGGCAAAGTTAGCGTTATTCGCTGGAGGAACACCGAATTTCCAGCGCACATCATTTTTGAGACTTTCCTGTCCCCAGGCCTTCTGATTAAAAGGTGGATTGGCAAGGATGAAATCTGCCTTAAGCTGAGGATGTAAGTCATTGTAAAAAGTATCTGCTGCATGTGGGCTAAGATTGGCCTCAATGCCGCGGATAGCGAGGTTCATCTTGGCCAGGCGCCAGGTGGTAGGGTTTGATTCCTGACCATAAATGGAGATATCACGCACATGTCCACCATGGGCCTTGATAAATTCCTCACTTTGGACAAACATACCTCCTGAACCACAACAGGGGTCATATACCCGGCCTTTGTAAGGTTCAATCATTTCTACTAAAAGCCGAACAATGCAGCGTGGGGTGTAAAATTCACCACCTTTGCGGCCTTCAGCACTAGCAAACTGACCAAGGAAGTATTCATAAACTCGTCCTAAGATGTCTTTAGACTGATTTTCACGCCCACCAAAGCCTATAGTGCCAATTAAATCTACAAGTTCTCCAAGACGCCTTTTGTCTAAATCTGGCCGAGCATAGATTTTTGGGAGAACACCTTTAAGACTAGGGTTTTCCTTTTCAATGGCTACCATAGCATCATCAATGATTCGGCCAATATCTGGTTGTTTAGCTCTTTCCTGAATGTATGACCAGCGTGCTTTGGGTGGGACATAAAAGACGTTTTCGGCGAGGTACTCGTCTCTATCCTCCAAAGTTTCGTAACGAGCCTCAGGCTCTTTGATAAACCACGGGCTTTCTGGATCTGTAACTTCTTGTTCTAACTGTTTTCTCCGTTCTTCAAAGGCATCTGAAAGATATTTCAAAAAGATGAGTCCAAGAACTACATGCTTGTATTCCGCAGCGTCAAGGTGCCCCCGAAGTCTGTTTGCTGCCTCCCAAAGTTTGGCTTCAAAACCAAGATTGGCACCATTGTTTGTCTTTGTTTGAGACTGGGACTTCTTTGGCCCTTGGTGGGTATCTTTGGTAGCCATGGTAGTAGCCTTTTCAATTTTTACTGTCATTTAGTTTTCCCCTATGAGATAAAATCTCACAGATAAGTTTTAATTTGCTTTCATTAAACTCTACTGCCTCCTCCGCTTCATTTACGGGTTTTCCCTTGCGGTACATGATTTAGTTTTATATCGTTTTTATTATTGATAATCAATATAAAAAGGTTTTTAAAGAAGGAAAATGTTATATTAACTTTAAAGTTTACTTAAGGACTTAGGACTTCTATTTCTTTAAATTTTAAAAAATCAGCTTGATTGTAGGTATAAAGGCGGGTGACATTATTAGAAAGCATGGTGGCCACTAATTGCAAGTCAAAGATTTCTTGTCGGGTGACTTCATACCGTTTTAAGAGGTCTAATATTATTTTAACAATGTTAGGCCCAGGATAAATTTTTAAAATGCTTTTGGAATGGAAATATTTTCCCATTTCTAAGATAGCTTCTTTCGGGGTTCTGGGATTGTTGACCCGTCGAGGATCAGTGATAATGGCAAAAAATTCATTTAAAACTTGGGGACAAACACATAGAAGAGTTTCTCCTTTTAGCCCTTTTTCTCTTAGAGAAACGGCTGCTTGGTGAAAAGGCGAGGTCTCATCAGCCGCGTAAACCAAGATATTGGTATCCAAAAGACTAATTTTAGAGGTAATCATAGATTTCTTTTCTGGTTAGTTTGCCTTTAACACCCAAGGGCCAAGAGGCAAAAAGCAGTTTCCCTTCCTCTTCTGTCTTTACTTTTTTTCTTTTCAATCTTTCTCTCAAAAACTCAACCAGCTCCTGAAGAAATCTAATCTCTTCTTCAGGCAAATCAGAAACGTCAATAGTGTCAGTCATCCCTAAACCTCCTTTGTTCATTATAAGTTAATGGGTTGTTTCAACATTTTTATTAAATCCTGATTGAGGTTTAATCAACCTTTATTATCTCCCAGTTTAGAAAAGCTAAAAAAAGCTGTCAAGCTTTATTATTGAATCAGTGACCTATGAAAAGATCATTTTTAAGAGAATGCCTCGTCAAGGAAAATTCATTATTCCCCTAAAATTAATCACTTTACTGCAATCCTTTTATGCTTCCCAACTTTAAAAGGAAAAAGAAATAGTGCGCATTTGCATAAAGGCAGAAGAAGTTCTTTTCATGAGCTAAATCTATCATAATTGCTAAGTGAGCTCAAGAAACACTTTTTCT
>NZ_CEYAEZ010000070.1:0-14141 GCF_982781345.1 Desulfovulcanus sp. | reverse complement strand
AATGCACTTAAAGGCTCATCATCAGATGCATGACATATTATTTCTTCTCCGGTTTGCGGATCTTTACCTTTAATTGCCGGAATATCTACTGGAGAGGGTAAGTAATCAACAATGGCATCAAGGAGGGGTTGTACCCCTTTATTTTTAAAGGCAGCTCCACAGAGTACCGGACATATTTTCAGGGAAATCGTTGCCTTGCGAATACCTAACTTTAGCTCTTCTGGCTCTAATTCTTCACCGCCCAGATACTTTTCGAGTAGTTCTTCATCCTCTTCTGCAATGGCCTCAACCATTACTTGACGCCATTTTTCTGCTTCTTCTTTTAAATCATCAGGAATATCAATATACTCATATTTCTTGCCCAGGGTCTGGTCATCAAAGATCATGGCTTTGCCTTGAATAAGATCTACAACGCCCTTGAAATTATCCTCGGCACCGATAGGTATTTGCAAGGGTACAGGCTTGGCTTTCAGTCTTTCTTTAATCATATCGACAACATGAAAAAAATCTGCGCCTGTACGGTCCATTTTGTTTACGAAAGCCATCCTGGGCACTTTATATCTATCTGCCTGACGCCAAACTGTTTCTGACTGCGGCTCAACTCCGCCTACAGCACAGAAAACAGCAATTGCACCATCAAGCACTCGCAAGGATCTTTCTACTTCTACTGTAAAGTCAACGTGTCCTGGAGTATCAATAATATTTATGCGATGATCTTTCCAAAAACATGTAGTTGCAGCTGAGGTAATGGTTATTCCTCTTTCCTGCTCCTGTTCCATCCAATCCATGGTGGCCTCGCCATCATGGACCTCACCTATCTTATGGGATACTCCCGTATAGAAAAGTATACGTTCAGTCGTTGTTGTTTTGCCCGCATCAATGTGGGCCATTATCCCAATATTTCTCTGCTTCTCAATAGGTACAAGTCTTGCCACAATCCATCTCCAATTTTACCAGCGATAATGCGCAAATGCCTTATTGGCTTCAGCCATTCTGTGGGTATCTTCTTTTTTCTTAATCGCGCCACCACGATTATTATATGCATCCAAAAACTCGGCAGCCAGCTTTTTATCCATACCTTTCTCGCCTCTGGCTCTGGCATAAGTAACCAGCCACCTAATAGCCAAAGACTGTTGACGATCAGGGCGAACCTCCATGGGCACTTGATAGGTTGCCCCTCCCACCCTTCTAGACTTTACTTCCATCTGAGGCTTTACATTCTCAACAACCTGCTCAAAAGCCTTCAAGGGCTCTTCTCCGGTATTTTTTGCCAACTCCTCAATGGCCTTATAAAAAATCCTCTCCGCTACATTTTTTTTGCCATCGATCATGAGCCTATTCACAAACTTAGTTACCAATCGGCTCCCATAAACAGGATCTGGCAAGACTTCTCTTTTGGGTACTGGGCCTTTTCGTGGCATCAATCTACTCCCTTTTATGAATTATTTTGGTCGCTTAGTTCCATATTTTGAACGACTTTTGCGCCTGTCTTGCACCCCAGCAGCATCCAAAGTTCCACGAATAACAGTATAACGAACGCCTGGAAGGTCCTTAACACGACCACCACGAACCAGAACAACTGAGTGTTCTTGCAGGTTATGACCTTCACCTGGAATGTAAGAGGTAACTTCAATTCCATTAGTCAGCCTTACCCTAGCCACCTTACGCAAGGCTGAGTTAGGCTTTTTAGGTGTTGTTGTATATACACGCACGCAAACGCCTCTTTTTTGGGGACAACCTTGCAGGGCCGCTCTCTTCTTTCTCTTGACTACCTTTTGCCTAGCTTTTCGAACCAATTGATTGATAGTCGGCATAAATCCTCCATCGTTAATAACCTTGCAGAAACCTGGGAGACTTATTTTATAGTCTCCTTCTTGTCAAGGGTTAATTTAATTTTTATCTTTCATAAGTTTAAATTTTTTAGCAAAAGCTTACTACTCATCGGCCTCAATCAGCTTCGATATCTGCCTTGGCAGACCTTTGTCAGACATAAATGCTGTAGCCTTCTACTCTGAGACATAAGTTTCTTCTTCCAACTCTTCCAAGAACTTATCAGGTTTTTCCGGCTGCTCTGGGACAACTATATCAGTATTTACATAGGCTCTGTACCCTGTACCAGCAGGAATAAGGCGACCCACGATAACATTCTCTTTCAAACCTCTGAGCCAGTCAACTTTACCTAAAAGTGCCGCCTCTGTAAGAACCTTCGTTGTCTCCTGGAATGATGCAGCCGAAATAAATGATTCGGTACTTAATGAGGCCTGCGTAATCCCCAGGACCAATGGTTCAGCCAGAGCTGGTTTTAAGCCCTTTTTCACACACCGAGCATTAACCTGCATGAACTTATTTTTGTCAACATGCTCGCCTACAAGGAAACCAGTATCACCTGGATCAATGATATTAACCTTTTTTAACATCTGACGAACTATAATCTCTATATGTTTGTCATTGATATGTACACCCTGAAAACGATAAACATCTTGGATTTCTTCCACTAAGTATTTGGCCAGATGTTTTTCACCTTTAATTTTTAATATATCATGCAATTCCGGATTACCTTCGGTCAAAAGTTCACCAGCTTCAACGAAATCACCTTCCTGAACAGTTATGTGCTTTCCTTTGGGAATGAGATATTCTTTCGGCTCACCTGTTTCAGGGGTAACAATGATTTTCCTTTTACCTTTGGTATCCGGACCAAAGGAGACAATACCGTCAATTTCAGAAACTATAGCCTGATCTTTAGGCTTACGTACTTCAAAAAGTTCAGCTACTCTGGGCAGACCACCAACAATATCCTTGGTCTTGGAACTTTCCCTGGGCTTTCTTGCGATCACATCACCAGCTTCAACATGATCACCTTCCTTGACCATGATAATGGCCCCTACTGGAAGCTGAAAGACTGCATCTGTGTTTGTGCCTGGTCTTTTTTTCACGTTGCCATCTTTATCGCAAATGGATATACTTGGTCTGTAGTTGGTGGATCTGTACTCAATAATTGTCTGAGTAGCTTTATTTGTAGTTTCATCAACCTTTTCCTGATAAGTTCTACCTTCAATAATATCTGTCAGCCTAATATATCCATCTACATCGGTAACAAAAGGTTCATTGAACGGATCCCATTCTGCCAGGAGCTGACCCTTCTCCACCATCTGCTCGTGCTTGACAAACAATTTGGCCCCGGAAGGCAGAAAATACTTTTCCCTCTCGCGGCCTTGGTCATCCACGATCTTGATTTGACCGCTTTTACCCAAGACCATGGACTCGCCTCTGGTATTTGCCACTGTTTTCACCCTGGATAATATTACCTGGCCTTTATTCTGAGCCAAAATATTGGACTGCTCGATCTCTTTGGACGCGGTACCACCAATATGGAAAGTACGCATGGTCAGCTGAGTTCCTGGTTCTCCAATGGACTGGGCAGCTATTATACCTACCGCTTCCCCAACATTGACGAGATGCCCCCGGGCCAGATCACGACCATAGCACAAGGAACACACGCCATGTCTACTTTTACAGGTCAGAGTAGAGCGAATAACTACACTACTGATACCAGCGTCTTCAATTTGCTTGGCTTTGTCTTCATCAATCATAGTATTGGCAGGCACTATCACTTCACCACTCTCAGGGTCCAGAACATCAAACATAGCTATACGACCCAATACTCTTTCGCTTAGCCGCTCTTTTATCTCTCCTGCCTTCATCAGGTGGGTAAGTTCAATTCCATCAACGGTCCCACAATCATATTCACTTATTGTTACATCCTGGACCACGTCCACTAGTCGTCTGGTCAAATAACCAGAGTTAGCTGTCTTTAGTGCGGTATCAGCCAAACCTTTCCGGGCTCCGTGCGTTGAGGTAAAGTATTGTAGAACCGTTAGTCCTTCCCTGAAGCTTGACGTAATAGGAGTTTCGATAATCTCACCTGATGGTTTTGCCATTAAACCCCGCATCCCTGCCAGCTGTCTCATCTGGTCTTTATTACCTCTAGCACCTGAGTTAGCCATCATAAAAATGGGGTTCAAGCTGATATTTTCTTCTTCTTTACCAGTCACAGGGTCTTTAACAATATCAGTGGAAAGTTCTTTCATCATTTCCGCGGCCACATCATTGGTGGCTTTGGTCCATACGTCAACGACTTTATTATATTTCTCGGTTCTGGTGATAATACCTTCACGGTACTGTCTTTCTATTTCATTCGCTTCTTCTTGGGCAGCTCTAAGAATAGCCTCTTTTTTATCTGGTATTTTCAAATCCTTTACCCCAATCGTAATCCCTGCCCGTGTAGAGTACTCATAACCCAAATCTTTTAGCTTATCACACAAAATAACCGTGGCTTTAGTCCCTGCCCGACGGTAGGTTTCACCTACTAAACGAGCGATATTCTTTTTGCTCAAAAGACAGTTTACTAGTTCAAAGGGTACATTATCCGGTAATAATTCGCCTACAATAATCCGCCCGGGTGTTGTTGGTACAATTTTTCCGTTGATACGAACCTTGATTCGGGCATGCAATCCGACACATCCAGCATCATATGCAGCAATAACTTCATCCGGGGATGTAAAAACCTTACCCTCACCCTTTTCAAACGATCTTTCTACTGTAAGATAATATAACCCCAAAACAATATCCTGAGTGGGAACAATGATCGGTGAACCATTTGCCGGTGAAAGAATATTGTTAGTGGACATGATCAAAACGCGGCATTCAATCTGGGCCTCGATAGATAAAGGTACATGTACGGCCATCTGGTCACCGTCAAAGTCAGCATTATAGGCAGTACATACCAACGGATGAAGCTGAATGGCCTTGCCTTCAACCAAGATAGGCTCAAAAGCCTGAATACCCAATCTATGCAGGGTGGGTGCACGGTTCAATAAAATCGGGTATTCTTTAACCACTTCTTCCAATACGTCCCAGACAACAACATCACCGCGCTCGACCATCTTTTTAGCGCTTTTAATCGTGCTGGCATAACCCTTTTCTTCCAGCTTGGAGTAAATAAAGGGTTTAAATAACTCCAGAGCCATTTTCTTTGGCAGTCCGCATTGATGTAACTTCAGCTTTGGACCGACAACAATTACCGAACGACCTGAATAGTCTACACGCTTACCAAGCAGGTTTTGACGAAAACGACCCTGCTTACCCTTAATCATATCACTCAATGATTTAAGCGGGCGGCCATTGGTCCCGGTAATGGCTCTTCCTCTTCGGCCATTGTCGAACAGAGCATCAACTGCTTCCTGCAGCATTCTCTTTTCATTTCGAATAATAATATCAGGGGCACCAAGCTCTATAAGTCTTTTCAGACGATTATTGCGGTTGATAACTCTGCGGTAGAGGTCATTGAGGTCTGATGTGGCAAACCGGCCACCATCCAGGGGGACAAGAGGTCTAAGCTCCGGGGGAATAACCGGAATTACTTCCATAATCATCCACCCTGGTTTATTACCGGACTCAATAAAAGCCTCTACTATCTTTAAGCGTTTGGCTAACTTCTTTCTCTTGGTCTGTGAGCGGGTAGCAAGAGACTCCTCGCGAAGCTCTCCGCGCAATTTCTCCAGGTCAAGCTCCTCAAGTAAAATCTTGATTGCCTCTGCACCCATCCCAACTTTGACTGCATCTTCTCCATAATGGTCAATGACCTGAAAGTATTGCTCTTCAGAGATGACCTGTTTCTTGGTTAAATTTGTGTCACCAGGGTCAAGAACAATATAAGAGTCAAAATACAGGACCTTCTCCAATTCAGCCATGGTCATATCTAAGAGTGTACCGATTTTCGACGGTAAACTCTTTAAAAACCAAATATGAGCCACAGGAGCGGCCAGCTCTATGTGCCCCATTCTCTCTCGACGTACTTTTGATGCAATGACTTCAACACCACATTTCTCACAAACTATACCGCGGTGTTTCATGCGTTTATATTTTCCACAATTACACTCATAGTCTTTTACAGGGCCGAAAATCTTAGCACAAAACAGGCCATCTCGCTCTGGTTTGAAGGTACGGTAATTAATGGTCTCGGGTTTTTTTACTTCTCCATACGACCATTCTCTGATTTTTTCTGGAGAAGCTATCCTGATTTTTATCCCTTTAAGCTCCTGGCTGGTAATCTTAGAGGTATCACTTCCCCTTTGGGTGAAAAGATCATCAAGAGTCATAATTTAATCCCTCTTATTTTCATAATTCGTAAATAAATTTCATCAACCTAAGGATTAGATACAATGAACAGGTTACATATTTTCATATCAACTCAATTCCTGGTACACTATTTCCTGCTCACTTCTTTTATTTAATGCAACTTCCTTTTCCCTTTTTTCTTCTCATCTTTAATTAACGAAACATCCAAACCCAATGACATTAATTCCTTTAGTAAAACATTAAAGGATTCAGGCATTCCTGCTTCAAGAAAATTATCTCCTTTAACTATCTTTTCATACATCTTCACACGACCAGTGACATCGTCCGATTTAACAGTGAGGAATTCCTGTAAGAGATAAGCAGCGCCGTAGGCCTCAATTGCCCAGACCTCCATCTCTCCTAATCTCTGACCACCGAATTGTGCTTTACCACCAAGGGGCTGCTGAGTAACCAAAGAATATGGACCTGTGGATCGAGCGTGAATCTTTTCATCAACAAGATGATGGAGCTTAAGCATATACATATTGCCCACTGTAATCGGATTATCAAACGGCTCTCCAGTACGACCATCATAGAGAATCGCCTTACCGTCATCACTAAGCCCAGCCCTTTTCAACCAACGCCAAATCTCTTCTTCTTTTGCTCCATCAAATACTGGAGTCTTTGTAATTATCCCGTTCCGAAGTTCCCGTACAGACTCAATAAATTCCTCGTCATCAAGGTTATCCACTAATTCATCGATTTCTTTAGAGTCAAAAATCTCTTTAACTTCTTTACGCAACATCTGAATATCTACACCAGATTCAAGCATGGCCGCAAGCTGATGACCTAATTCTCTAGCGGCCCAACCCAGATGTGTTTCCATTATTTGTCCAATATTCATACGTGAGGGAACGCCCAAAGGATTGAGCACAATATCAACTGGAGTACCATCGGCAAAAAATGGCATGTCTTCTTCTGGCAGGATACAAGAGACAACACCCTTATTTCCGTGACGTCCTGCCATTTTATCTCCGACATTTAATTTCCTCTTTACCGCAATATAGACTTTCACCATTTTAATCACGCCAGGTGGTAAATCATCTCCTTCGGTGACCTTGTCTCGCTTCTGATCATATATATTTTTAACAAAACGAAGTTGATTTTCATAGTTGGCCAAAAGCTCACTTACCTCTTCATTGACTTCTTTATTCACAAAGACATTGGCAAGCTTTTTAACCGGTATTTTGTCCAGATCTTCTCTCTTCAGAGGCTTGTTTGCTTCCGCCAGCACCTCACCTTTTTTGCGGCCAAGTATTGAAGTTGCCAATCGCTTACCTGAAACTACCTTCCAGATCTTATCTCTGAGTTGGGCAGTCAAAGCCTTAACATGCTGTGCTTCTTTGCGCTCTAGTTTCTCTAGTTCAAAGTCTTCAATCAGTTTGGTTCGCTCATCCTTTTCCCCTGACCTACGATTAAAGACTTTAACGTTAATTACGGTGCCTTCAATTCCGGGAGGTACTTTCAAAGATGTATTCTTAACATCCCTGGCCTTATCTCCAAAGATAGCACGCAGCAAACGCTCTTCGGGCGTAAGTTGTGTTTCACCTTTGGGTGTAATTTTACCTACCAGAATATCATCCGGCTTAACTTTGGCCCCAATCCTGATAATTCCGCTATCATCCAGATTCTTGAGCATATCTTCACTGACATTAGGGATATCACGAGTAATCTCTTCGGGACCTAGCTTCGTATCCCTGGCAACAACCTCAAATTCCTCTATGTGTACCGAGGTATAAACATCCTCTTTGACCATCCTTTCAGAAATAAGAATAGAATCCTCGTAGTTAAATCCACACCAGGGCATAAAGGCAACTAGTAAATTCTTACCCAAAGCCAGTTCACCATTAAGAATGGCAGGGCCGTCAGCCAGTATGTCCCCCTTAGCAACCTTTTGGCCTACCTTGACTCGAGGTTTCTGGGTAAAACAGCTATTTTGATTTGACTTATGAAATTTTTGTAAGTCGTAACTGACTGTCCCAAGGCTCTCAGGATATAGTTCTTCATCTTCGTAACTGACAACAATTCGCTCTGCATCTACATAGCGCACAACCCCTTTACCTTCTGCGATCAGACAACTACCCGAATCTCTGGCAACCACAGCTTCCATTCCTGTTCCCACCAAAGGAAGTTCAGTCTTAAGGAGCGGTACGGCCTGGCGTTGCATGTTTGAACCCATCAAGGCCCGGTTTGCGTCATCATGCTCCAAAAAAGGTATCAGGGAAGCAGAGATAGATACTATCTGGCTAGGCGAAATATCCATCAATGTCACTTCTTCCCTTTTGACCATGGCAAACTCGCCATTGACCCTGGCCGAAACCAATTCATTTTTAAACCTTCCCTCATCGTCCAGAGGCGCATTGGCCTGAGCGATAACCTCACCGAATTCATTAGAGGCATCAAGATAGCGGACTTCTTCTGTAACCTGACCGTTTTTAACTACCCTGTAAGGCGTTTCAATAAAACCGAATTCATTTACCTGCGCATAAGTGGTCAGTGATACGATTAAACCGATATTAGGACCTTCTGGAGTTTCAATAGGACAAATCCGACCATAATGACTGGTATGTACGTCGCGAACCTCAAAACCTGCTCGCTCCCGTGTCAAACCACCTGGCCCAAGAGCAGAAAGTCTTCTCTTATGCGTTACCTCAGAAAGCGGGTTAGTCTGGTCCATAAACTGAGATAACTGGGAAGTGCCAAAAAACTCTTTGAGCACTGCAGTAACGGGCTTTGGATTTATCAAATCATGAGGCATTAACGTAGCTACTTCCTGCAAGCTCATGCGTTCTTTTATTGCCCTTTCCATGCGCACCAAGCCAATGCGGTACTGATTTTCCACCAACTCGCCGACTGGACGCACCCTTCTATTTCCAAGATGGTCAATATCGTCACCAGGGCCATGACTATCTTTCAATTTGGTCAATTTTTTTATAGCCCTGAGTATGTCTTCATTTGATAATGTACGGTAGTCTAATGGCAGATCCAGGCCTAAACGAGAATTTAACTTATACCTACCAACCGGAGATAAGTCATAGTAGTCAGGATTCCGAAATAAATTATCAAAAAAACTTGCTGCAATCTCAGGAGTTGGCGGAGAACTGGGCCGCAGTCTTTTATAAATCTCAATTTGGGCTTCTAAAGGATCTGTGGTCTTATCCAATTGGAGCGTATCGCGTATAGAAGATGAAACATCTAATCCTGAAGTATATAAAATCTCTATTTTTTCAATGTTAGCTTCAAAAATCTTTTCAATCAAAGAAAGATCTAATGCATCACCAGGTTCAGCCAAGACCTCTCCGGTTTCTGGATGAATAATTTCATGAGCAACATATTGTTGATGCAAAAGCTCTGAATCAAGCTCAATCAAGTCAATATTATTTTTAATAATCTCCTTCCAGGCCCTCTTGGTAATAGGACGACCCTTCTCCACAAGGACTTTACCATCTGGTGTAATTATATCTGAAACGGCAATATCTTTGCGATAATGATCTTTGTTGACCTTCCGGTAAACCTTTCCATCTTTAAAAAGTAATTCCTCTTTATCGTAAAAATAATTTAATATCTCTTCTTTG
The DNA here is from genome assembly GCF_982781345.1 of Desulfovulcanus sp. Classification (NCBI taxonomy): domain Bacteria; kingdom Pseudomonadati; phylum Thermodesulfobacteriota; class Desulfovibrionia; order Desulfovibrionales; family Desulfonauticaceae; genus Desulfovulcanus; species Desulfovulcanus sp. The sequence goes on along the minus strand of NZ_CEYAEZ010000070.1, from coordinate 4,389 downwards.
CTTAGGCCCATGGCCTTAAGCAAAATTGTGGCTGGCATTTTCCTGCGCCTATCAATGCGAACATATAAGATGTCTTTATGATCATAATCAAAATCCAGCCACGATCCACGCATAGGAATGATCCGGCAGCTGTAAAGCACCTTTCGGCTGGTATGAGTCTTCCCAGAGTCGTGTTCAAAAATAATACCCGGTGACCTCTGTAATTGATTAACAATGACCCTCTCTGTACCATTGATAATAAATGTAGCCTTAGGGGTCATCAAAGGTATAGTCCCAAAGTATATATCTTGTTCCTTTATATCTCTTATAGTCCTGTTATCAGTTTCCTCATCAACATCATAGACAACAAGTCGAACTTTAATTCTTATAGGCGCTTCATATGTAAGCCCTTTAGAAATACACTCATCAACGTCATATTTAGGTTTTCCTATTTCATAACTGACAAATTCTAAAGTAGCTGTTTTATTAAAATCTTCAATGGGAAATACAGATCTAAATACTCCTTCTAAACCTTTATCTGCACGAGCTTGAGGGGGTACATCTTCTTGTAAAAATTCTTTATATGAGTTAAGTTGCAATGAAAGTAGATGAGGTATTTCCAATGTATTTTTAATATCACCAAACTTTTTTAAAAATTTTACCATTTTATCCTCTCAAAAGAGAAATTTAGGGTAGGTTAATTAATGGAAATGGATGGAATTATGGATCTGTAACAATTAAAAACAGACCTATAAAAATAAAAAAAGATAAGAATATAGCCAAATTTTAGTTGTAATTTAGCTCAATATCTATTAGGATAATGAAAAATAATAAATAGTTTAGAGAGCGCAAGTATCCCTTAACTTGCGCTCTCTAAACTTAAAAATTAAAATAATACAAAAAAACCTACTTCAACTCTACAACAGCGCCGGCTTCTTCAAGCTGCTTCTTAGCTTCTTCAGCCTGCTCCTTACTTACAGCCTCTTTTATTACTGAAGGCACTTCATCAACCTTGGCTTTTGCTTCCTTAAGTCCAAGACCTGTTAGTGCTCTTACAGCTTTGATTACTGCAATCTTGTTTCCACCAATCTCTTTTAAAACTACATCAAATTCAGTTTTTTCTTCTTCTTGGGCACCAGCTTCTCCTCCTGCTGCTCCGGGAACTGCAGCAACTGCAGCGACTGGGGCTGCTGCTGATACTCCGAATTTATCCTCAAGTTCTTTGATGAACTCTGCCAATTCAAGTACTGTCATATTAGAAATAAATTCAATAACTTGTTCTTTTGTAACTTCGGACATTTATTTCCTCCTTAAGTTTTTTTTGCTTTGGCTCAAGCCTCTTCTTTTTGCTCTTTAATTGCATTTAAAGCGTAAAGTAAGTTACGCAGTAAATTGGCAAACAAAGATACAAAATTGGTTGGTACTGCGTTCATAGTACCCAAAGCCTTGGCTAGTAATTGCTCCTTACTTGGTAACTCTGAGAGTTCTTTAAGGGCATCAGGTTCTAAAAATTTTCCTTCTAGGGATGCACATTTGGTCTTGAACTTTTTGCTCTTTTTAGCAAATTGAACCAAAATTTTGGCTGCAACTACTGGATCATCATAACCAAATGCAACTGCACAGCATTCTTGAAATTGATCTTTTAAGGTTTCATGCTGAGTTTCCCCAAAGGCTATCCTGGCCAATGTATTTTTGACCACTTGATAGTCGACTTTCTCTTCCCTGAGCTTGACTCTCAGCTCAGTCATCTCCTCGACTTTAAGCCCCTTAAAGTCTGTAATTACTGCTATACTGGCTTTTTGGGCTTTTGAACGCAAATCTTCAATAATTTTTGCTTTTTCTGCCCTGTTCACCTGTTCACCTCACTTCATCTTGCTTCTAGAGCCAAAGCGGTCTCGACAGGAAATTAAGGGATACCCCGCCTGTTGTCTTTGACTCTTTATATTTAACTCAAGGATGATTTTTTTAAGCACCCTTAAGTCTAGTCCAACAGATTCCTAATGGAACTCGTATCTATCTTAACTCCTGGCCCCATGGTAGTAGATACAGCCATGCCTCTAAAATAGGTTCCTTTGGCTGATGCTGGTTTTAACCTCTGTAAAGTATCGACTAATGCTTTTAGGTTTTCCAGGATTTTTTCAGGGCCAAAAGATACTTTGCCCAAAGGTGCATGGACAACACCTGCTTTATCAACCTTAAACTCTACTTTACCTGCTTTTAACTCTTTAATCGCATTAGCCAAATCAAATGTTACAGTACCTGTTTTGGCATTAGGCATCAGACCGCGTGGTCCTAATATGCGGCCAATCTTACCCACATGAGCCATCATGTCAGGTGTAGCAACAGCCTTATCAAATTCTAGCCAGCCAGACTTAATCTTTTCAACCAAATCCTCGCCACCTACAAAATCAGCGCCTGCCTCTTTGGCCTCGGCTTCCTTCTCTCCTTTACAAAAGGCAAGAACTTTCACATCTTTACCTAATCCATGTGGGAGAGTTACTGCGCCTCGAACCATTTGATCAGAATATTTAGGATTAACACCTAAACGAACAGCAATATCAACTGTTTCATCAAAATTGGCATAGGCAGTTTCCAGGGCCAGTTTAACCGCTTCTTCTACAGCATATCTTTTTGCTGTATCGATTCTTTCCTTTGCTTTTCTATATTTTTTTCCATGCTTAGGCATAGCTTTCCATTCCTCTCGGCCTAATTTTCTACATCAATACCCATACTACGGGCAGTCCCCATTATTGTTCTGACCGCTGCATCCATATTGCTCGCTGTAAGATCGGGCATTTTAATTTTGGCTATTTCTTCAACTTGTGCCCTAGTTACCTTACCTACTTTATTCTTGTTAGGCTCACCAGAGCCTTTATCTATTTTAGCAGCTTTCAATAAAAGTACAGATGCAGGTGGTGTCTTGGTTATAAAGGTAAATGAACGATCTTGATAGACTGTAATTACTACAGGAATGATCATTCCTTTTTGATCCTGAGTTTTGGCATTAAATGCCTTACAAAACTCCATTATGTTCACTCCATGCTGACCCAGTGCCGGACCAACTGGAGGTGACGGATTAGCAGATCCTGCTGGAATCTGTAATTTAATTTTTGCCATTACCTTCTTGGCCATTTTCTACTTACCTCTTAATTCAATCAGCTTTTGGTAACCTGAACAAAATCTAACTCAACCGGGGTTTGGCGTCCAAATATGGAAACTGTTACCTTTAATTTCCCTTTATCATAATTAACTTCTTCAACTACGCCATCAAAGTTAGCAAAAGGACCATCTATCACTCTAATTTGGTCTCCCCTTTCAAAATGAAATTTTGGCCTTGGCTGTTCTTGTCTCTGCACGACTGTGGCCAGTATCCTTTCAGCTTCTTTATCTGACAGGGGAGTTGGTCTGTTTTTACCGCCAATAAAACCCGTTACTCTTGGTATGGACTGAACCAAATGCCAAGAATGTTCATTAAAAATCATCTTCACCAGAACGTAACCAGGGAAAAATTTTCTGGTTGAGGTTTTTTTCTGGCCCTTAACCAGTTCGACCACTTTTTCAGTGGGCACTATGACATCCTCAATCAGCCCCTGGTCTTGTCCGGTTCTGATCATTTCTTTAATTGTTTGCTCGACTCTTTGCTCATACCCGGAGTAGGTATGAACAATATACCATCTGGCCTTTGGTTTCTCTGGATTCATAACTTATTTTTTAAGCATTTTGTTTAGAGCCTGTTTTTTTGTCTCAAGCTTTTTTTGAAATTATTTTTTATACTTACCCAGGCTCTAAACTACCACCCTATTTTTTTAAGATAATAGAGCTTCTATAATTTTGGCCAGGGCAAGATCCACAAGGCCCAAATAAAGTGAAACTACTAAAACAAGAAGCAAGACTGCCGCGCTTGTTGTCAATGTCTCCTTCTTAGTCGGCCAGGTAACTTTTTTCAGTTCTCCTTTGGACTCTTCAAAAAAATCTCTTAAGTTCTGGATTTTTTCCTGAAGGAGACTTTTATTTTCAACTACTTCTTTTTTCTTTTTTTTGGCCATTTGTTTGCTCATTAAAATGGCAGGCCAGGAGGGACTCGAACCCCCAACCCCCGGATTTGGAGTCCGGTGCTCTAGCCATTAGAGCTACTGGCCTGCACTATTAATATTACGCTACTTAGTCTCTTTATGCAGAGTATGTTTCCCACAAAAAGGACAGAATTTCTTGAGTTCCAGCTTTGATGTGGTATTTCTCTTATTCTTAGTTGTAGCGTAATTTCTTCTTTTACACGCACTGCAGGCGAGAAGGATGTTCACACGCATTTTTTATACTACTCCATAATTTCTGAAACAACACCTGCACCTACGGTTCTACCGCCTTCACGGATAGCAAACCTTAATCCCTTTTCCATGGCTATAGGTGCTA
>NZ_CEYAEZ010000069.1:0-14354 GCF_982781345.1 Desulfovulcanus sp. | reverse complement strand
TAGTCCCAGATATTTAGCTTTGTCATCCCGATGCTCTGCTTATCCGCAAGCTTCGCCAAGATGGGTTGCCCAGCCCTTTGCAATGCTTTCAAGAAACCAGTATTTTTAATCAGGTAGTCAAAATGGGACCTTTTGGCCTGGCCGAGCCTAGGCTTGGATTAGTCAGTCAGGCCTACTCTGTCTACAATATTTTACGCGAATTTGTGGGAAGTCAGGGGTGCTTGGGTAACTATGGTTTCGAATAGAGCGGAACTGACCGCAATAAAAATGATAAAGGGGGCAAATTAATGCTGGATAAGCTAGAAAAACAAAGAACCTTTGCTTTGGTTGGCCATGGTGGAACAGGTAAAACTTCTGTGGCAGAAATGATTTTGTTTAACGCGAAAGTTATAAATAGGCTGGGCAAGATTGAAGAGGGAACCACTTGTTTGGATTTTGAGCCAGAGGAAATTAAGAGAAGAGGTAGCGTTCAGCCTGGATTTGCCACGTATAAATGGCAGAAAAATACCCACTACTTAATTGATACCCCGGGAGATAATAATTTTATCGGTGACATAAGTTATCTTCTGACCGGAGCAGATGGCGTCGTGTTTGTAGTTGATGCCATTGATGGTGTTAAGCCTTTGACCAAAAAGGTATGGTCAGAAGTTGAGCGGGCAGATTTACCTGCTATTGTTTTTGTGAATAAAATGGATCGCGAACGGGCTGATTTTGATATGGTTTATGATGGTCTGACCAATATTTTGGGCATCAAGCCTGTATTGTTATATCTACCCATTGGGGCGGAAGCCAATTTTAAAGGCCTTGTGGATGTTCTGGAAAACAAAGCCTATTTCTTTGCTGAAGATGGCAAGTTGACACCAGGCGATGTGCCTTCCGAGATGCAGGATAAGGTCCTGGAATTGCAAGAGATGATGATTGAAAATATTGCTGAAAGCGATGAAGAGTTGATGGAGAAATATCTTGAAGAAGGTAGTCTGACCCCTGAGGAGATGTACAAAGGTTTGCGTGCCGGAGTGTTAAGCAGGGAACTGGTCCCTGTTTGTGTTGGGGCTGCTTTGGAAAATAAGGGCGGGAGCAAACTTTTGGACGCCATCCAGCAGCTTCTTCCCTCGCCTCTTGAACATAAGCCCTGGATTGGTGAGGATGGGAGTGAAAGGGCTTCCAGTGTGGAAGAACCCTTTGCTGGGTTTGTGTTCAAGACCATAGTTGATCCATTTGCCGGACAACTTAGCGTCATGCGTGTTTTGTCTGGGAAACTCAGCTCTGATATGACTGTTGCCAACCCTTTGAAAGACACCAAAGAGAAACTGGGTCAACTTTTGGCCTTTGAGGGAAAAAAACAGATTCCGGTCAAAGAGGAAGTAGGCCCGGGAGCCATTGTTGCTGTGGCTAAACTCAAGAATACCTCCACAGGCGATACCCTGTGCGATGAAAAGGCGCCGTTTGTACTCAAAAAGCCTGAAATTCCGCCGTGCATTCTTTCTTATGCTCTTGCTGCTGAGGAAAAGGGGGAAGAAGACAAGGTATTTGCTGCGGTGCAAAAACTTTTGGATGAAGATATAACCCTTTCACTTACCCGCAACGACGAAACCGGGGATATGCTCCTTTCAGGTATGGGGCAATTGCATATTGAACTTTCTGTGGAAAAGGCCAAAAGAAGGTATAAGGTAGGCATCCTCTTGAAAACGCCCAAGATCCCTTATCGGGAAACCATAAAAGGCAAGGCTGAAGTTCAAGGACGATATAAAAAGCAGACTGGAGGCCGCGGTCAATTCGGTGATTGTTGGATCAGGCTTGAACCTTTGCCTCGCGGCGCAGGATATGAATTTGTGGACCAGATTGTGGGTGGAGCCATCCCAAAACAATATATTCCTGCCGTGGATAAAGGTATTCAGGAAGCAGCCCAAAAAGGGGTTATTGCTGGTTACCCGGTAGTAGATTTTAAGGTCACCCTTTATGACGGTTCATATCACAGCGTGGACTCATCTGAAATGGCCTTTAAAATTGCCGGTTCAATGGCCTTTAAAAAGGCGGTTGAAAAGTGCAAGCCCGTACTTCTTGAACCAATCATGAGTGTCTCTGTCTATGTGCCTGATGAGTTCATGGGTGATGTCATTGGTAATATCTCCAGCAGAAGGGGCAAAGTCCTTGGCTCAGATTCAGACAATGGCATTACTGAAATCAGAGCCCATGTGCCTATGGCTGAGATGCTACAGTATGCTCAGGACTTGCGGTCTATGACCGGTGGACAGGGCACCTTTACCATGGAATTTGATCACTATGAGGAATGTCCTCCACCTATTGCTGAAAAGATCATTGAAGAGAGTAAGGCAAAGGAAGAATAAATTAAACTTTCATATTGCTACTGGTACGCTACAGAAGAAAACTTACACAGAGTCCGCGAGAGGTATTTCGCGGTAAAATAATTTACGTTAAAAAAGGCCCTGCTTGCAGGGTCTTTTTTTTGGGCCAAAACTCCAGATTTTAAATTGAGCATGCTTGTCTTGTGCTTTTGATGTAAATTGATTAACTAAAAAATAATACACCCTGAATCCATGAAAATGATGAAATTTTGCTTATTGACTTTTTGCAATCCGGAACTTTTGTCAAACAGGTGAAAAAAACTCCCTCGAAGGCAGCCTAAATTAAAATCTTTAACACGATTTATTGGATTTAAGGGGCGTTATATTCGGGTTTTTAAGCGAATTTTGGAGCTTACGATTTAAAAAGATTTTAATTAAGCCTGCCTAACTCGGTCAGACAGTTTTCGCTGTTTTCCAAAAGCCCCGGATTGCAGCAAGAATCCTGGCTGTGTTAATTCTTACGGATTCCGGATACACATTGATTTTTTAAAATTTGATTGCAAAAACTCAAAAAGTTGTTTTTTTGACAAAAATGTAAGAGCATATCTAGTTGAAAACATTGGGCTTTGAACCAAGAACTCAGCCTGCAAAAACGGAGTTTTAGCAGGCGCATCATTTAATGGATATCGGAGTTAGCAATGACCAGTGAAGATAAATTTGTTACTTTGACTCCTTTGGGAGGATTGGGCGAGATAGGGCTCAATTGTATGGTTTTAGAGACAAAAGACTCTATGGTTGTGATAGATTGCGGGATAATGTTTCCTGAAGATTTTTTATTTGGCGTTGATGTGGTTATTCCTCGACTGGATTTTATAGTGCAAAAAAAGGATAAGTTAAAAGGGATAATTTTAACCCATGGCCATGAAGATCATATTGGAGCCCTGCCTTGGCTGATGCCCTATGTAGATGCGCCTATCTATAGTTCGCGGTTTACACTGAGCCTAGTGGAGAACAAGCTCAGGGAATATGGCTTGTTGGAGTACGTGCAATTGGTCCCGGTTTCCGGTGGACAGGAATTAACTTTGGGTGATTTTAAATTTCATTTTTTCCCTGTCTGTCACTCCATCATTGAAGGCTTTGGCTTAGGTGTAGAAACACCAGTGGGCAAAATCGTGCATACAGGTGATTTTAAGATTGACCGCCATCCCCTAGATGGCCATTCCACGGACCTGGAAGCCTTTGCCCGCTTTTCAGCCTCAGGGGTGAAGCTTTTGCTTTCAGATTCTACCAATGTGGAGCGCGATGGTTTTGCCCTGACTGAGAGAGAGATAAAAGAGTCGTTGCGGAGCATATTTGCCCAGTCTAAAGGACGGATTCTGGTCACCTTATTTTCCAGTCATATCCAGCGTATTCAAGAGGTATTTGATCTGGCCGGGGAGTTTGGGCGAAAAGTTGCAGTCAGCGGTAAAAGTCTGGCTGTAAATATCGATATTGCCACAGAATTGGGTTTTCTACGTCATTCTGAGGATAATTATGGGAAGTTGGAAGATGTTCTTAAATTAAACGATGATGAGGTGGTGCTTTTGCTTACCGGTTCCCAGGGTGAGCCTTTATCGGCCCTATCCCGTCTGGCTTTAGGAGAGCACAGGCAGCTTAAGGTGCATAAAGGGGATACGGTGATAATGTCTTCCAGGTTTATTCCTGGCAATACCAAGGCCATAACCAAGGTGATCAACAACCTGTATCGCCTGGGGGCTGAAGTATTGTATGAGAAAGTCAGGGCCATACATGCTTCGGGACATGCCCACCGGGAAGAACTTAAGCTTATGCTGAAGACTGTAAAGCCTAAATTCTTTCTCCCTGTGCATGGTGAGTACAGACATCTGGTCAAGCATTGTCAGCTCGCTCAGGAATGTGGGGTAGCTCCTGAACGGACTATAATTTTAGAAGATGGCAACCCGCTTACTCTGTTTACAGATTCCATTCGTTTTGAAGAAGATATCTATGCTGAATCTATTCTCGTGGATGGAAAAGGTGTAGGCGACGTGGGCCAGACTGTACTTAGAGAGAGGCAGATTCTGGGAGGTGAGGGTCTGGTTATTGTGGTTTTGGTTATTGAGAAGGATACGGGAGAGATGGTTATGGAGCCGAACCTGATGTCCAAAGGTTTCATATTTGAACAGCAGTTTGCCCATGTGCTAGAAGATGCCAAGTGTATTGTCCTGGATATCTTTGAAAATATTCCTCCTGGTCAGACCAAAAAGCTTGAAGATCGTATTCGCTCCTCTTTGCGCCGATTTTTTCGCAAGATATTAGGTCGAGATCCTGTGGTTATCCCGCTTGTCATTATAGTGCCTAAAGGGCGCTAAAGTAAGGATGAGTGCCCTTAGGTTAAAAGTGTTTGATAGCTCCCGGAAGTTTTTTTAGCGAGGTGTAGCTTTTTTAAATCCTCCAAAATCAAACCAACATATCAATAATAATCCCTGCCATCTGATCATAAGTTCTCACAACTTGGACGTTGGCCTCAAAGCCGCGTTCATTTTTTATCATTTGAGTCACTTCCTGGCTTACTTCAGTATTACTACCTTCAGTTATCACCTCTTGCTGTTCGATGCGGCCGTCAATGTTTTCCCTTGGCTGGATTTGGTTGGTTAATGGACCAGGCTCCGTACTTTCCACAATAGTTTGGGCCCGTACTCCCTGTCCATCCGGTGCGTTTTCAACGTCCAAGCGTTTAGCCTTGTATTCATCCGTGTTAATATTGGCCACATTGTTGGCCGTAATATCTTGGGCCAGAGAAAAGACATTTAAGGCACTTTGGCTTGTAGAGATGTCCATGATTGCCCCCTTATAAGCTGATAATAAAATAATATTGCGTGTCACGATTCATTTGTGTGACCTCCGGAGTCATACTCTTTTGTGGATGGTCAGAGGATCTTTCTCTTATTATTTAATCTTTTAATGAATATTGGCAAGTCTTGAGTACGAGTGAAGTTTATGACCGCACCTCAGCCAGCGCAAGCCCCTGCCTTTAGGCATGGGGAGACTCAGGGGTCCAAAAAATAATATTCAGGATATGTTTTTTTAGACTTGAAAAGTCCATCTTTCCTCCCTTTCAAAGGCAAAAAATAATTTGCCCACTTAATCCAAGTTCTTAGTGAAACAAAGCACAAAAAATTGCTTCCATTAATATACAGGCTGCAAACTCAAGTTTACATTTGGGCCTGGGCTAAAAAATTAAAGCAAATAATTTCAATAGGTTTAAAGGGTGAAAAGTATGGCATACCTATTGCTTTCGACCTTGTTCATTTAGGCGCAAAGTTTTCTGGTTAGCCCGTTCTAGAGGGGCAAGCATGGATTAGTTTTTAATATCTATAAGCATATCTCTTTTAAAGATTTTTTCAAGAGATATGCAATTTATAATATATTAGGAGGGTTAAAATGGATAGAAGGAAATTCTTAAAAAACAGTGGGAAAGTAGTGGGAGTCACTTTGTTGTCAACAAACTTAATGGCAGGATCTGCTCTTGCAGAGTCTTCAAAGGCTCCAAAACTCCCTTTTCCTTACAGTCCTCTAGACCCGGAAAAAGTAGAGAAAAAGGGTTATGAAGGCTATTATCAACATCACTGTTCTTTTGGAGCCTTTGAAGCCATTGTTGGTTCTCTTAGGGAAAAAGTCGGTCATCCATATAATCTTATCCCTACAGAGATAATGACTTTTGGAAGAGGAGGAGTTGCTGGATGGGGTACAATTTGTGGTGCTCTAAATGGAGCTTCAGCAGCAATAGCCTTGGTTGTAGGTGAGTATAAAAAATATAAGGGGTTGCTGAATGAGCTTTTGGCCTGGTATTCAAAAGTAGAATTGCCAATTTATATCCCAGCAGGTCAAAAAGATATGGTGAGAACTGTTGCGGGAAGTCCTTTGTGTCATGCTTCAGTTATGAACTGGTGTGAGGCGGCAAATGTAGGGGCCAAGAGTAAGCTTCGTTCAGAGAGGTGTGCCAGACTTACTGCAGATGTAGCTAAGAAAACTGCTGAGTTGCTCAATGCGTATTTTAAAGGGACATTCCAGTACGTATATTATAAGCCTACAAAGGAAGAGGCTACCAACTACAAGCAAAACAAGACTAAAATGGAATGTTCAGGATGCCATTAATTGAATGTCCTTAAGTTTAGGAATAGTTAGCTTCCGGTATGGAAACTAACTATTCCTAGTACCAAAACAGGTACAGATCGCTTTCATAAATTTTGCCTTAGCAGGATTATAATTAAATTTAGTTTTCCCATCAACTCATTTGTTTTTGTCACCCACCCCTCTTTTTCCCTCCCTGGTCTCAGGGAGGGAAACCAATTAATTTAAAGAGCGACCATATACTTCTGTCATTCGTTTTTTGCTCTATTTGATGGCACTAGCTTCTGCCAGAGGCGGAGTTTTTGCAGAGCCATCCATACTGCCCCGCCTATGCAAAGGCCATATATCCAGCCGGCCAGAACATCCGTGGGAAAATGTTTGCCCAGGTAAACGCGTGAGTAACCGATTGCAAGTGGCAAGAACCACACCCAAAACCTGGACCTCGGCCAGAAAATAACAGCCAGAGTAGCCGCGGTCATAGCATTGGCGCTGTGGGCTGATGGATACGATGTCCCGCTTTTTTTGGTTGCAGTAAAGTCAGGAGGTCTTTGTCTCCACTCACCATCTTCATAGTAGTTAACCCCGGCCAATTGATTAAGCGGTCTGATCCGGCCTGTACTTTTTTTTATAAAATTGGTGCTAAAATCACTAAGACCTATACTTAAAGCAATGATAAAAAGATAACAGATTCTTTTTCTGTCTTTTTTTATTAAAAAAATAAAAAGAAGCACAAAAGCGAAGGACCATAAAAAGATATTGCTGGAGAATAAAGGCATTAAAAAATCAAACAAGGTATTTCTCCAGACCATATTGATTTTTGTAAACAGGGCCATGTCCCAGGAAGGAGTGTGAAAATACATAGTTAACGGTAAAAAAAGGTTAAAGGTTAATAACTCTCTCTTTTACTTTCAGGCCAGTAGCCGTTATAATTATAACAACAAAAAATAGTAAAAGTCCGGCCGGGACGGCCTTTATGTGTAGAGTGAAGAACAAGGCCGGGATCAATTTTGGCAAACATTTTTTTTACCTCAGGGGGCACCTTATGTTCTATACCTTTTTGTACAAAGATGGCGTCCCAACCTTTTTTATCAAGTGGACCCGGCCAGAAGTCATACTGATTATATTTTCGGCCGGTATTAACGCAATAGGCTCTTTTCTGGCCAGGAACATAAAATGAAAGTTCAGCCGTAACCCCATAGGTGTCGCTGAAGACAAACACCTTTTTTGGAAAATTAAACTTTGTCTTTTTCAACTCATCCACGGTTAAGCCCAGTTCTGCCCATCCTTTCATCCGCCGGGTCAAGTCCAGCTTTTCCGGGAGAGGTAGATAGTTGTTTCCATAGATCAGAATAAAAAGTAGTCCGCCAAGAGCTGGCCACAGCCATTTTTTAGACCCCTTAGTTTGAATAAAGGCCAGGGTGGTAAGGACAATACCGGCGCAGTAGCTTGTTGCTGACCAGTTGGCTTCTACCTTGCCATGGAAACTTAATAAAAGAAAAAAAAGCCAGATCGGCCAGAAAAAGACAGTTAGTATTATCCCTTGCGTCCTGTTCAGGGCAAAGGGAAGTTTTTTGGACCATAGTCCCCTGGTCACCTTAACAGCTCCTATGAGACAAAAGACAAACCACCAAGGTGTAAGCACACCCAACTGGCTACCTAGATATTCAGGAAAATATTTGGGTCGTAGTAGCGTCCGGGCTTTTTCTCCGGCCAGGCTTCCGCGATAAAGTACATGTTTTATGCCGGCAAAGTCATGGGTTATGTTCCAGATAACAATTGGCAACAGTCCAACACATGTTCCACAGATCAGAGACTGGAGAAAGCGAGGCCAAAACTTTGCTGGCAACTCAGCTTTTCGCCCCTTTAACCAGGCACAGACTAGGCTTAAAGGGACAAACAATAGCATGGTATATTTCGCTAGTATGCCTAAGCCCAATGCTAGGGCCAGGACAAAATAAGCCCATGGGCCGGTATTGGTTGTAAAAATTGTGTATAAGATAAAAAAGGCAATGAGCCAGAAAAGGATAAGCAGGTTATCTGTGGTCATTAGTACGCCTGCGGTAATAAATAAGGGCATAGTATTGGCCACAATCAAAGAATAGAAAGCCAGTTTTGGTCTGGACCAGATTTTAGTAAGGGACCAAAAGATTATAATTTGCATCAAAAACGTATTGAACACCGCACCAAAGCGCACACCTAATTCAGTTGGGCCGAAGATTTGGGTCCAGAAACGGATGACATAAGCAATTAAAGGTCCTTTGGAGTAATAAGAAAGCTGTAGGGTCCTGCTCCAATCCCAGTACTGGGCCTCATCTGCGTATAAGTTGGTCTGACCTGTATAAACAAACCAGAACCTGATTAAAGTCGTCACGAAAATAATTAAAGCAGCCCCAATATATGGATTAAATTCTTCGGTTTTTTGCATAGTTAGTTAGTTTGTAAGTTATAGGTTCCCCTGCAGAATTATTTCCCCATTTTTACATATCATCTGTATCTCATTTTCGGACAAAAATTTGAGGTTCAGGAGTTTATCAAGCTCCTGGCCAGGATCAAACAGTGGGTAGTCTGAGCCGAAGAGAATCCGCTCTTTAGGGTGGCGGGCCAATATTTTTTTTAAAGTATCTTCAGGAATAAAATCGATGCAGCTGGAAGTATCCAGAAAAATATTTTCGCCCACAATATGCTCAAGGGCTAAGTCCCACTGTAGATAACCACCTAAGTGAGCAGCAATGATTTTTAATCGGGGGAAATCTTTGATTATTTGTCTTAGCTTCACCGGACAGGAAGGACTTTTATGGGCGGGCAACCTATCTCCTATATGGATCATCAAAAAAAATCTTTCCCCAATGGCCTCAAAGATCGGTCCGAGTCGCTTGTTATTTAACCAGAAGCCCTGAAAATCAGGATGTAGTTTTAACCCTTTGATCCCGTTTTTCTCTAACCTGTTTAGTTCCCTTTCCCACCTGTCAAATCCCGGGTGGATAGTGGCAAAAGGGATCAATTCAGGATATCTCTTTTTGATTTCAATGGACCAATTGTTGGCCGGAATAACCTGGGCCGGGGCTGTAGCTGCTGTGTGTACTACAGCCTTTGAAAATCCGCTTTTTTTTAGCCGTGCGATCAAATCTTCGGCCAAGCCTGAGCCTACCGGAGAAATCCCATAGCGGACTTCCAGCTCCTTCAAAATTCTGGGGGCAACCTTTGGATGGAAAATATGGGTATGTACATCCAGCATCGAGAACTTTAAGAGGAAGGTGTGCAGATTTGTTTCAACCAGGCAGGAAGAGGTACGGGACGGCCTTGCTTGTTAACGCATGCATGCTCGGTCTTACCCAAGGCCAGTACACGGTCTTTTTGCTCATCCACCACTTCATAAACAAATAAAAGAGATGCCCGCCCCCACTTTTCGATCCCTGTACGGACAAAGACCAGTTCATCAAATCTGGCAGGGGCTAAATAGCGACATTCTGCTTTACGGACCGGCAAAAAAATTCCTTTTTCTTCTACCTGGACATAGCTCAGGCCCCTTTCGCGCAAAAAAGTACTCCTGGCCATCTCAAACCAATGCAAGTAGTTGGCATAATAAACCACTCCCATAGCATCTGTCTCACCATATGATATTCGATGCTCATGCCAGGTTTCAGGTTGTGGAAACTTTGAGTTTTCCTTTGGCTTCATAGAGTTTGTGTTATGTTATATTTGAGTTTTAAGTTAAAAAACGGCTAGGGACTAGAGGTTGCTATTAACGCTCTTATTTTTTTCATTAGAGCCTGTGCCCAAATTTTTTTATCAACTTTATTTCCATGGTTTATTCCTGTCTTGGTTTCTTTCATGCTGGTACAAAGACTTGGACCCATCTAAAGCTTGCTTGCGGTCAGAGCATAATGGGGCAATTTGGATAAATGAATATTTTTGATTGTCGATAGTTATGGTCAATATCGCAAAATATTTAGCCCATTCATCCCGATGCTCTGTTTTTCCGCAAGCTTCCCTAAGATGGGTTCCCCAAGCCGTTTGTAATGCATTTCAGAAACCAAGACTTTCAAGCAGCGGCTAAAATAGGGGTTGCCACAGGCTTTTTAGCCCTTTGTTGAGGTCGTTGAGACCAAAACAGCGAGAAGGGGGCGACTAACTTCTTAGCTCCCAATCACCGAGCTCAGCAACTCGTGTCCTTTCTCAATAAATAATCCTGTCTTTTTGGCTGTCTTTTCCGAAAATTTATCCTCTCCCTGCACCTCGTTTTGAGAATTATAAATAAGAAAGGGCACGGGCTCGCTAACATGGGTTCTTTTAGCTATTGGTGTTAGGTGGTCACAGCAGACCACAAGGATAAAATCTTCACCTTTCAAGGACTGTAAGATTGGGGCAACTATGAGTTGGTCAAAGCGTTTGATAGCTTCAATTTTATCCTGGACATTTCCCATATGTCCGCATTCATCAGGTCCTTCCAGATGAACAAAAATAAAATCACCGTTCTCCAGGAACTTGAGAGTTGAAGCTACCTTGCCGGCATAATTAGTATCCAAAAGTCCGGTTGCTCCTGGTACATCAATAACCGAAAGGCCGGCTGCCCGTCCCAGGCCTTTGATCAAATCAACAGCAGAAATCACCCCGCCTTTTAAATTGAATTTATCGCTAAAGGCGGGCAAGGAAAGCGGTCGCCCCTGACCCCATGGCCAAATAGAGGTAGCCTGTGTTGGATTATCTGAGGTTGTCAAAAACTCATAAGCTTTGCTTACCAGCTCCCACATGGCAGGATATTCTTGAAAACTCAATATATCTTGCCAGATGTGTTCGTCCAAAATATCATGAGGCGGTCGTATGTGCATGGACGCCGCTTTTGTGTGCATTCCGTTTTTGTGAACCAGAAGATGGCGGTACTGCACACCTGGGTAGAAAACGAATTCGCTATTATTGTTTACTTCCTGGAGAGCATGAATCAAGGCAGTAGCCTGGTCAGTTTCAAGATGCCCGGCAGCGTAATCAACCATTTTATCCCCTTGACCAAGACCGGTAAGGGTAACCAGGTTGCATCGCCAAACAAGGTCATCCGCGCTTAATTTTAGCCCCTGGGCTGCAGCTTCAATAGGTCCCCGGCCTGTATGATAAATAGCCGGGTCATAGCCGAGCAATGCCATATTAGCTATATCTGAGCCTGGCGGCATTCCCTGGGGGATGGTCTGACAAAGTCCCATTACAGATTTTCTAGCCAGCTCATCCAAAGTCGGAGTCTCGGCCGCCTCCAGGGGAGTTTTATTGTCCAACTCTTTCAGGGGCCAGTCCCCCATGCCGTCGGCAACAAGAAATAGAATCTTGGTCATGATAAAATCCTGTAATGCACTGTAGGAGCAGTAACAAAACTAAAACTGTTGATCTCGTTTAGGGCCGCATGAACGTCTTTTAGCTGGGCCTTGTGGGTTAAAAATACAATTGGAACTGACCTGCCTGAGGGGCTGGTCTTTTGCACAGCCTGTGCGATACTTATATTATATTCGCCCATTACTCCGGACAGGGCAGAAAGGACGCCTGGTCTATCTAAAACCGTAAAGCGAAAATAGTGTTCATATACAGTCAGTTCAGGGTCTAAGATTTTGGCTTGGGGAAGGCTTGCCTCTAAAAATCCAGTATTGTTGGGCTCTGAATTTTCTTTGGCCAGGGCCATAATATCGGCCAGCACAGCACTACCCGTGGGCAGATCTCCAGCCCCCTGTCCATAAAGCATGATGGGGCCCACAGCATTGCCGTAGAGCAAGATAGAGTTAAACGGCCCGTCGACTTTTGCCAGGATATGATCCTTGGGCAAAAGCGCCGGAAACACTCCAGCCTGAATATAGCCGGACTTTTCTTTGACCTGTGCAATTAGTTTCAAGGTATAGCCAAACTCGGCGGCCAGGGCGATGTCTGTAGCCTGGATACTGGAGATGCCTTCCACGGGTAACTTATCAAAGGGATAGTTCTGACCATGAGCCAGGCGGATAAGAATCGTTAATTTGTGGGCCGCATCCAGACCCTCAATATCTAAAGTGGGG
This sequence comes from Desulfovulcanus sp., assembly GCF_982781345.1. Taxonomy (NCBI): domain Bacteria; kingdom Pseudomonadati; phylum Thermodesulfobacteriota; class Desulfovibrionia; order Desulfovibrionales; family Desulfonauticaceae; genus Desulfovulcanus; species Desulfovulcanus sp. Next base: position 1,888 of record NZ_CEYAEZ010000069.1, on the reverse strand, counting down.
TCAGCCTCAGCGTACCCTTTTTCTTGGGCTCTTCTCAGGGCCTCGCCAAAGTCCAGTCCCTTTAGCGTCATTTCGGTTAAGATAAAATTGGCCGTGCCGTTTAAGATTCCGGTAAGGGATTTGATTTTATTACCAGCCAGACTTTCCTTTAAAGTCTGAACAATGGGGACGCCTCCGGCCACGCTGCCCTCGTAATAAAGTCCTGCTTTTTTTTGCGTGGCCAACTCAAAAAGCTCGTTTCCCTTTAGGGCCAGAAGAGCCTTATTAGCTGTGACCACGGACTTTCCCTGCTCTAAAGCCCTCGTGATGATTGCGTAAGGGACTTCAATGCCGCCAATTAGTTCGACAATGATATCGATAGCCGGATCGGTTAAAAGGTCATCCGGGTTGTTAGTAAACTTTGTTTCCGGACTAGGGATGAATGATCTGACTTTATTTAAATCCCGTACCAAAACCCTGCTTATAACTAATTCTTTGCCGATCCGTCTTTTGATCCAGTCCTGATTTTCTAAGATAATCTTGGCCAGGCCAGTGCCTACAGTGCCAAATCCGGCCAGGCCAATGCGAATAACCTCTTTATCCACCCTGTCCTCCAAAGACTTTCTTCAGGCCACGTAGAGCTTGATTGATGCGGTGCCTGTTTTCGACTAGGGCGAAACGAACGTGATCGTCACCATAATGCCCAAAACCCAGGCCCGGAGAAACTGCTACTTTGGCCTCCTTAAGCAGTAACTTAGAGAACTCTACTGAGCCCATGTGACGGAATTCTTCTGGAATTTTGGCCCACACAAACATGGTGGCCTTGGGTTTTTCTACTTCCCAGCCTATCCTGTTTAAACCCTCTACCAATGCATCCCGTCTGTCTTTGTAAACATTTACAATCTCCGTTACGCACTCCTGTGGGCCATTTAAGGCAATAATGGATGCAATCTGGATGGGTTGAAAAATACCATAGTCAAGATAGCTCTTGATTCTGGTCAAGGCATGAACCATCTCTTTGTTTCCGCAACAAAAGCCCATTCTCCAGCCGGCCATTGAATAACTTTTGGACATGGAAAAGAATTCTACGCCCACATCTTTGGCACCTTTGGCCTGGAGAAAGCTGGGGGCCTGATAGCCGTCGAAGCATAGATCGGCATAAGCCAGGTCATGAATAACGTACATCTTGTGCTCTTTGGCAAAGTCGACAATCTTTTGAAAAAAATCCAGGTCCACTACAGCCGTGGTTGGATTGTGCGGAAAGCAAATAATAAGCAATTTGGGCTGGGGCCAAGTTTGTTTAGTGGCTGTTAACAAGTCTTCAAAAAAATCCCTATCCAGATCAATGGGGATTCTGCGTACATCTGCACCAGCAATAATGGCTGAATAAGGATGAATGGGATAGGTGGGGTCCTGGGCAAAGACCACGTCCCCAGGGCTGAGCATGGCCAGAGCCAGATGCGAAAGACCTTCTTTGGCTCCCATGGTGGCGATGGCTTCTGTCTCAGGGTCTAGTTCTACTCCATAACGCCGCGCATACCAATCGCAAATGGCCTTGCGCAAATTGGGAATTCCTCTGGACACTGAATACCTGTGGTTCACAGATTTCTGGGCCGCCTCAACTAGTTTATCCACAATGTGTTTGGGCGTGGCCAGATCAGGGTTTCCCATGCCAAGATCGATTATATCTTCGCCCTGGCGGCGCATCTTCATTTTTAGGTCATTCACCACAGCAAAGACATAAGGTGGGAGACGATGCATACGTGGAAATTCGGTCATTGGTTTATCTCCTGTAAGGTTGATCTTTAAAGTTTAGAATTTGGAGTTTTGTGTGGACTATAGGTAGGAGAAAGGGCTCTTGCTCTTGAACAAGCTTTTCACTCCATATTCTAAACACAGAACTAATAAA
>NZ_CEYAEZ010000068.1:0-14670 GCF_982781345.1 Desulfovulcanus sp. | reverse complement strand
TAGTTGTTTACCCAAAATATCCCATTATGCTCTGTCCGCAAGCAAGTTTTAGATGAGTCCAAGTCTTTGTACCAGCATGAAAGAAACCAAGACTAGAATAAAACATGGAAATTAAGTTGACAAAAAGTTCGGCTACAAGCTCTTGAATTTCAATCATCGATTAACCCAATGAAACCCATGAAACTAGTAAAAATATCTATCTTTTGCCTGATTGTATTTTTAACAGCCTGCGCTCCAAAAAAAAGCCTCATGCAACCCATGCCAGAAGATGCCCTTTTAATCCAAAAGGCCGATCAGGCATGGGAAGATAAAAATTTCCTTTTAAGCCAGAAACTATACGCTAAAATTGTCACTGAGGCTAATCTGGACCAAAAAACCAGAATAACCGCCTGGGAAAGACTGGCCTTAAGTGCCATGCACAATAATGACTATCACCAGGCACTAACAGCACTTAAACATTGGGCTGAGCTCATGCCTCAGATAAAAAACTCCTGGCATTGGCACAAGCTTTACTCCCAGGCCCTAAAACAAACCCAGTCTGACTCTGTCTATGAAGAATACCTGTCCAGACTGATAATCAACAATAACTATCCGTTCTCGTTAAGGCTTGAGGCTGGCTATGTTTTGGCCAAACATTATTTCGCCCAAAAAAATTGGGGCCAGGCCCTGCAAGTATATAAAGAGTTGCATGAACAAGCCAAGGACAACGAGTCCAAAATTGCCCTGGAGACCCATCTGGCTAATTTCTTAGAACAACTCGCACCGGCAGAACTCCAAACCATTAAATTAACTCTGGACCCGGCCCAAAAATGGGACTTCCCGCAAAATATTGTCTTTTGGGTCTATTCTATCCAGAAACTCAAAGCTGATAACTCCTGCTGGCCACGTATCTGGCCCAATTTGAACAGTCTTATTCAAAACGGAAAATTTACAGATGTAGAGCCCTTTTTAGCTGAGTTTAATTTCTGGGAAAAAAAGTTGGGTAAACCAAGTCAAACCATAGGACTGACCCTCCCTCTAAGTGGTCCTTATGCAACAATCGGGTGGAAAATTTTGCGGGGAGCAAGTCTGGCTCAATGGGCACTTCTACAAGATGGCGTGCAAATAAAAATCAAGACCATAAATACAGACGCGCCTGACTGGCAAAACATCCTGCACAATGAAAGCGAGGCTCTTATTTTTGGAGGTCCGCTTCTCAAAAAAAACTGGGAAGAGCTAACAAAACTCGGTGAAAATGAGCGTAAGCTTTTTTTCACCTTTCTGCCTACTATAGAACAAGAAGGTCAAGCTGGGTGGCGATTTTTTCCCAGCCCCAGAGACCAGGTTCGAGTTTTGATCAAAAAAGTCATTCTGGATCTAAATTTTACCAACTTGGCTATTCTCTATCCGGAAGAAAATTACGGTCGGAAAATGGCCAAGATATTCTGGGAAGAATCTTCCAAATTGGGGGCTAAAATTACCGGTCTTAAGAGCTATCCACCGGATCAGCCCACCAGATGGGGGAAAATAGTCGCCTCTTTTTTAAATATTAAGGACAAGAACGATCCCTTGCAAAACCCTGATCCAGACTTTCAAGCTGTATTTATCCCGGACTCCCTGTCACGGGTCAGAGCTATAATTCCTCAATTCTTTTTCTACGACGAAAACCGGCTCCTGTTCCTGGGCCCCATGTTATGGACGCAAGGGTTTAATCCCAAGGAGTTGGAAGTGCACTATTTTTCCCTGGCCCTGGTGCCCGGGGCATGGTGGCCAGAAAACCATGGGGCAAAAGTGACCCAGCTAAAAAACCTGCTTAACCAGACCGTCCAGGGCGAGCCGGACTTCTGGGTTGCTCTGGGCTTTGATTTTGTCCGATTTTCAACTATGCTTGGGAGGTTATCTGACTCATGGCACTCCTCAAAGATCAATCAAATATTGGCTCAGATTCAAGATATGGACTGGACCATGGCCCCCATATCCTGGAATGAGCATGGTCAAGCGAGCCAGGATCTTTTTGTATTTCAACCTTCAAGTTCAGGTCTTATTCCTGCAAACATAACAAGTATTGAAGCAAAGATAGAATTCAGGACCGAAAGACGGGCCCAGAGGCTGGAAAAGTTAAGACTTGAACAAAATAGTACTGTCCAAACCCTGGATTCAGAACAACTTGTCCAGTAAAGGAGAAAAAAATGAGTATTAGTAAAGAAGACGTTGCAAAAATTGCCACTCTGTCCAGGCTATCTCTGGAAGAAAATAAACTCGACCAATTTTCTGATCAATTATCCGGCATCCTGAAGTATATGCAAAAATTAAATGAGCTTGAGACCACAAATGTAGAACCACTTTATTCACCAGTAGACCAGACCACCGTGCTTCGGGAAGACGTTGTCGAAAAAAAGTTCACACGCGAGGAATTACTGGCCAATGCCCCCGAAGACGACGGCCAGTATCTTATTGTGCCTAGAATTATTTAAACTTAGGGACATAAAGTAGGCGCCTGTGTAGGGACGTGGCGCGCCGTTCCACTACCCTGTAGAACATCACACGACACAAAAACTATAAACCTTATAAGACGAGAGCAAAAATGGAACTTGCGATAAAAAATCTTACCCAAATCAGAGACATTTTGCTTCGCAGAGAAGTCAGCGTTAAAGAGGTCGTAACTGAATGTTTACAAGTAATTGAAAAGACTGAGCCACAATTAAACGCCCTGATTACCACCTGTGCAGAACAAGCACTTGAACAAGCCAAACAGTTGGACAACCAGGGGCCTGACCCGGACAAACCATTATGGGGCGTACCTATCGTCATCAAAGATGTCATTGCCACGAAAGGATTACGCACCACCTGTGCTTCAAAAATCCTGGAAAATTTCACCCCCTGTTATGACGCAACTCTAGTGGAAAAACTAAAACAAGCCGGAAGCATCATCCTGGGTAAAACCAATATGGATGAATTTGCCATGGGTTCGTCCACGGAAAATTCCGCATTTGGCCCCACCAAAAACCCCTGGGATTTAACCCGGGTTCCCGGTGGTTCCAGTGGCGGTTCAGCAGCCAGTGTGGCCGCAGCACAAGCCTTTGCTTCAGTCGGCACTGATACTGGCGGCTCTATTCGGCAACCTTCTGGTTTTTGCGGTATTGTTGGTTTAAAACCAACCTATGGCAGGGTCTCGCGTTTCGGACTCATTGCCTATGGCTCATCACTGGACCAGGCTGGCCCCATGACCAGGACAGTCCGGGATGCAGCGCTCATGCTGCAAGTAATTGCCGGCTATGACCCCAAAGACTCCACAAGCAGTCCGAAAGGTGTGCCTGATTATGTTCAGGGCTTGCAAACGGCGAATGACCTCAAGGGGATACGCCTGGGCTACCCTTCTGAATATTGGAGAGAAGGATTAAGCCAGGAGGTTAAAGATTGTTGTGAACAGGCCTTGAACAAGGCCAAAGAATTAGGAGCAGAAATTGTACCCATCAGTTTAAAACATACACCCTATGCCATTGCCACCTACTACATCATTGCCATGGCAGAGGCATCATCCAACCTGGCCAGGTACGACGGAGTACGTTTTGGCTATCGGGACAAAGATGCCACAGAACTAATAGAGATGTATCTCCGCTCCCGCTCAAAAGGTTTTGGTGAAGAGGTCAAGCGAAGGATCATGCTAGGAACTTATGTCCTTTCTGCCGGATATTACGATGCCTATTATAAAAAGGCAGCTCAGGTGCGACGGCTTATCCGCCAGGACTATTTGGATGCACTAAAACAGTGTGACCTTATTTGCGCTCCAGTTGCACCCACCACCGCCTTTAGACTGGGTGAAAACATAGACGACCCATTACAGATGTATCTGACCGACATCTTTACTATTTCTCTTAATCTTAGCGGACTGCCCGGCCTGACTTTGCCGGTGGGCCTAGGCCAGGAAACGAACATGCCCGTGGGCATGCAATTTTTCGGACCGGCCTTTGGAGAAGAAATTATCTTCCAGGTCTGCCACACCCTGGAACAAGCCTTGCCAAGTCCTGGTTATCCACTGGGTATATGAGTAGATGGGAGGATGAGTGGATGGGACAGGTGCCCTGTGGAATGTCCCGAAGGGAATCCTATTCAACAGGGCGTGCAACACTAGGGCATAATGGGCTACACCCATTATTAACCCATAACCCCATCAACCATGTACCCATATACCCATTAACCCATAATCCGAAATCATGAAAATAGCTGTTGCTCTTAGTGGTGGAGCAGATAGTCTCATGGCCCTGCTACTCCTCAAAGAACAGGGCCATGATGTTTTTGCTGTCCACGCCCATTTCCTGCCCCCCTCAGATGAGCTCATTCAACTGAGCCAAAAAATAGAAAAGATTTGTCGCAGCCTGGGGGTAAACCTGCACATTCTTGATCTCTCACACGAATTTGAGCGGGAGGTTATTTCGCCTTTTGTGCATACATACATTAAGGGTTATACTCCCAACCCTTGTGCCTTGTGCAATGCCACGATGAAATTTGGCCTGCTTCTGGATAAAGCACTTAGCCTTGGTGCCCAAAAAATGGCTACGGGTCACTATGCCGAAGTAAAAATTATAGACGATCAACCCACCTTGTGGCGAGCAAAGGACAGCTCAAAGAATCAGAGTTATTTTCTTTCTCTTGTGCCGAAACACAGATTTGAGAACGTTGTTTTCCCTCTGGCTTCCTGGTCCAAAAAAGATGTATACCGGGTACTGGAACAAAAGGGACTCCAGCCTGTCATCTCCAGAGAGAGTAATGAAATCTGCTTTATTGATGATGACTACCGTGCTTTTCTCCTCCAAAGAGGAGTAAAACTTCCTGGCCCAGGTCCTATTAAAACCAGCAAAGGTGAAATTCTGGGAACGCACAAGGGGCTGTGGCGATATACATTGGGACAACGTAGAGGAATAGGCGTTGCATATAAACATCCCCTCTATGTCATCAACAAAGACCTGGCCCGGAACACCCTTATTGTTGGCTCGGAAGAAGAATTATGGTCTAAAGGATGCATTGCCCAGAATGTTAATTTTCTAGTCCCCCCTGCCAAGTGGCCAGAAGAAATTCTGGTCCAGACCAGATACAGACAAAAGGCAAAAAAAGGATGGATAGAGATTAAAGATAATAACTTGCATATCCATTTCTTAGAACCGCAAAAAAAACCAACCCCAGGCCAGGTGGCAGCCATCTTTTCACCTCAAGGACAGGTCCTTGGAGCGGGGATTATAAAAAAGGGCAAAGACTAAAGAAGCCTAAGACTCTAAAAGGTCAAAAAGTTAAGAGGTTAAAAAAAATTATAAAATTAGCCTGTTGACCTTTTACCCTTTTTATCTTTTAACATATTTATGACAAAGTTTTACATAACCACCTTAGGATGCAAAATTAACCAGTATGAAACCCAGGCTATAACAGAGGCCTGGCAAAAAAAAGGATATGATCTAGTTGCAAACCCGGAAGAGGCCGAGGTTATAATTGTCAATAGTTGCGCTGTAACTGCCAGGGCTGTACGGGACTTAAAAAAATTGCTGCGCCAGTTGGCAAAGCTTGTGGCTGACACCAAAATTATAGTTACTGGCTGTGCAGCCGAGGTTATGGCTGAAGAATTAAAAAAATTAAAAGAAGTCCACACGATTATTCCCCAATCACAGAAAAACCTTTTTTTGTTACCCGAAAATGTTCTAGGCTCCACCTCTTCTCACCCTTTACCCCTTACCCCTTGCTCCTTTGCCCTTGAAATTTCCAACTACTTTCGGGCCAGGGCAGTGGTCAAGATTCAAGACGGTTGCAGCCATAAATGCACCTACTGTATCGTGCCCCTGACTCGTGGACCAAGCCGCAGCAGGACCCCAAAGGCTATCTTAGACGAAATTGAGCGGCTCTTTAACAGCGGCGTGCGCGAAATTTCCCTTTGTGGGGTTAATTTGAGACAATTTGGCCGTGATTTGACTCCCAAAATTGATTTCTGGGATCTACTGCTGCAGATTCAGCAACATTTCGGCCCTGAATGGCAGGGAAAGGCGAGGATACGCATCAGCTCCCTGGAACCGTCAGAATTGACAGACAAGGCCCTGAATGTTTTAAGTCAGGCTGGCCTTGTCTGCCCTCATCTGCACATATCCATGCAAAGTGCAAGTTTAAATGTTTTGAAACGCATGGGAAGAGGACACTATCGTCCACAATCGCTTGAAAAGTTTGTCCATCAATTAAAAGATATCTGGCCTCTCTTTGGACTGGGGATGGACATCCTCGTTGGGTTTCCGGGAGAAACCGAAAAGGATTTTCAAACCACTTATGATTTTTGCGCACACATCCCCTTGTCTTACGCCCATGTTTTCCCTTATTCAAAAAGACCGGGTACGCCCGCAGCCAGGTTTCCCGATCAAATCCCGGCCAGCGTCAAGAAAGAACGTGCTGCAGCCCTAAGAGAATTAATCCAAAAAAAGAAAACGCTATTTTTAAACAAACTCGTAAAACTACCCCAGGTACATCTGGTCCTGGAAAATGAAAATCAGGGTATGACCGAGTATTATGTTCAGGCCAGGCTCAAAAATCCCGACCCAGCCCTTTGTGCCAGGCAAATAATTAAGGCCAAGCCAAAAGGGATTAATGTTGAATGTTGGATGTTGAATGTTGAATTATAAAGAGCCTATGGCCAAACCCTATTTTAAGCGCAGATTGAAAGTCTTGGTTTCTGAAATGCATTACAAACGGCTTGGGCAATCCAATCTTAGTGAAGCTTCCGGAAAGACAGAGCATCGGGGTAAATAAGCTAAACACTTTGCGATATTTGCCATAACCATCGGTAATAAAAAGAATATTTGCTTACCCAAAATATCCCTTTATGCTCTGTCCGCAAGCAAGCTTTAGATGGGTCCAAGTCTTTGTACCAGCATGAAAGAAACCAAGACTGAAATAAACCAGGGAAATTAAGTTGATAAAAAGATTCGGCTACAGGCTCTAAAGAGATATGAGTCCAATTAAAAGAAATAGAAATAATTATAATTGAAGGCAAAATGAGCACTCCCCAAATACCAAAACCAGGCAAACTAATTCTCTCAATCTTAAGCGCCAAATGGGAATTATTTTGGCCAGGACTTTTATCTACCCTGGAAAAGAAAATGGGGAAAGTGGACTATCAAAGTGAGCTTATACCTTTCACCGAAACCAGATACTATGATGAGGAACTGGGGACTCCCATATTCAGACGCATACTCAGTTTCTCTCCCCTGGTCCCACTTGATATCCTGCCTGAAATCAAGCTCTGGACCAACTCCATTGAAAACGAGTACGCGCAACCCACCAACAATATTGCCCCACGCAACAAGCGCATATTCAACTTAGACCCCGGCATCCTGACCCATGAACGATTGGTTCTGGCCACAGGCAAAAACTTTACCCACCGCATTTACTTAAGAGATGGCATCTGGGCTGATTTAACCCTCATTTTTACCAAAGGTGACTTTCAAAATCTGCCCTGGACTTTTCCCGACTATGCATCAGAAAAAGTAAAAATACATTTGCGAAAAATAAGAGAACTATACCACAAGGAGTGCATTAAAAATGGCTAAAAGCATGACAGGATTTGGACAGGCTCAGATGCAAACCGAAAAGTGGGCCATTTCCTGGGAGATAAAGAGTGTAAATAGCCGCTTTTTGGATCTGAAATGGAAAACTCCACACAGCCTGAACGCCTTGCAACCAGAGTGGGAGAGGGTCGTCAGGGATCACGCCTTAAGAGGAAGAGTTGAATTATATTTAAACCTGCAAATTCTAGATCCTTCCCTTTTGGGTTTAACTTTTGACCGGGCCACGGCCGTGGCCATGCTCGGGCAACTAGCTAACCTCGCCGAGGAGACAAACACCGAGTTTCGCCCGGACTTAAATAGATTTTTAAATTTATCCAATTTGTGGCGGGATAAAGGCGGAGAAATCGACCCTGCCCTAAAAGAAGACCTCCATAAAACTCTAGAAAATGCCCTTATAGACTGGGATCAAAGTAAACTTAAAGAAGGTATAGCCCTGGCTGAAGATTTAAAAACGCGCCTGAGCAAGCTTAGAGACCTTGTCTATAAACTGGAAAAACTTGCCGCTGACAATGCCGAGAATCGCTATGCCGAGCTCAAACAACGGGTAGACAAACTCCTCCAGGAATATTCTATACAAACTGATGAATCCAGGATGCTCCAGGAACTTGCCTTGCTTGCGGATCGCCTGGATGTATCTGAAGAACTCACTCGACTTAAAAGTCACCTTAACAGCATGCAAGAACTGGTTGACAAACCGGGAGAAATTGGCCGTAAATTGGATTTTATGCTCCAGGAAACATTCAGAGAAATAAATACTTGCAGCAACAAATGCCACAATATAGAAATGAACCGTATTGCTGTTGACTTTAAAGCCGAGTTGGAAAAATGCCGTGAACAGGCACAGAATCTTGAATAAAATCCAGAAAATAAGAAGTCGGGAAGATGTGAGGTTGGAAAGATAGGACGACTTCTTCCTTATTTTCCAAATTTCTTATCTTCCCAGCTTCTCAACTTCTTCTATTGCGTATGCCCAAACAAAAACAGAAATTAATCAATATTGGTTTTGGCAACTATGTAGTCAGGTCCAGGGTTGTGGCCATTGTTAATCCCACATCTTCTCCTATGCGCAGGTTACGGGAGGATGCGCGGGACGACCACCGCCTTATTGATGCCACCCAGGGACGTAAGACCAGGTCGATCATCATTGCTGACTCCAACCATGTTATTCTTTCGGCTATCCAGCCGGAAACCATTGCCCAACGTCTTGAACAGGAAGAAGATGAGAATGAAAAAGAATAGCGAAAGCAAGGGCCTACTTCTGGTCATCAGTGCTCCATCAGGAACAGGAAAAAGTACCCTTATTTCCATGCTTAGAAAAGATTTTCCTGAGCTTAACTTCTCCATCTCCTATACCACCAGAAAACCACGGCCAGGTGAGGTACATGGCCAGGATTATTTTTTCGTGTCTAAAGATGAATTTTTGCGTTTAAAGCAAAAAGACTTCTTTGCTGAGTGGGCCTTGGTTCATAGCAATTTTTACGGCACCCCCAAAGAAATGACCTTAAGAGCTCTTCAGCAGGGACAAGATCTTGTTTTTGATATCGATGTCCAGGGAGCCAGACAATTAAAAGAAAACCTGGGCCTAGGTTGTTATGTCTTTATTTTTCCTCCATCGTTTGAGACACTAAAAGAACGTTTGCAAAAACGGGGCACGGATGACGAAAAAACTATTGCTAAAAGACTTGAAAATGCCAAGGCTGAAATAAGCCAAAGTCATTTTTTTGATTACTGGCTTATAAACGATGACCTGAATAAAGCCTATGAACAACTACGCTCCATTGTTGTTGCTGAAAAGTTAAGGCCGTGTTTTCGCCCCCATTTACCAGAAAATATTTTGAAACAAGAATAAATTAGGAATATCATGGCTGAACTTATAGTTGCATTGGATTTCAGTAAAAAAAGTCAGGCGCTCTCCCTGGCCAAACAGCTCAAAGATGAAGTTAAATGGCTAAAAATTGGCCTGGAACTATACACACGTTATGGACCGGAGGTAACCACAGAACTAAAAGTTCTTGGTTTCAATATCTTTTTAGATCTTAAATTTTTGGATATTCCCAATACAGTCCTGGGAGCCGTGCGCAGTGCAACAGCACTCGGCATAGACATGCTCACTGTCCATCTTCTGGGTGGTGAGTCTATGATCAGGGCAGCATTAAAAGGCAGAGAACTGGGGCAAGGGAAAGATGAACATAAACCTCTCATCCTAGGAGTAACAATACTCACAAGCCTGGAAAGAAAAGACTTGCCCTGGCCTGAAACCAGAGAGATTTCCCGGGTAGTTCTGGATTTGGCCCAAAAGGGTCAGAACTGGGGGGTAGACGGAGTGGTCTGTTCTGCCCAGGAGCTTGCTCTTTTAAAAGCAAAACTTGAACCTGGTTTATACTATCTGACTCCGGGTATCCGGTTGGATCAAAAAAGTGATGACCAGAAAAGAACTATGTCTCCTGGGGAAGCGGTGAAGTTGGGCGCGAATTTTCTGGTAGTCGGGCGACCGATCACCTGTGCCCAAGACCCGGTTAGAGCAGCCAGACTCTTTCAAAAAGAAATTCATCCGGCTACAAGGAGATAAACTCATGACTAATGACGTAAACTTAAATGCACAAAAAAAAGAAGAACACAACAAAATCAAAGGAGTCTTTTCTCTCCAAACCCTCATGAAGGTAGGTACCGGGACCACTCAGAGAAAGACCATCCAGAAAAATTACTGGTTTGCCAAAGAAGTCGAGAATGACATGATAGAAGTCCAGCCACTCAACGTTAATTACGTCCCTTCCGGTCCAAAGAAGCTCATCCCCAAGGATGAATTTCTGGACAAATTTTCTCCGGAACCAGAGTTTTATACCTACACGGTTTACCCCAAAATACGCGAATTAAACAAAACCATTGCCCGGGCCGATCGACACCGTAAACGAGGAGAAACTTACAGCGCTGAATTTGAGTACAAGAATGCCTTAAATATTGACGAAGAAAACATCCGTGCCAATTTTGGCCTGGGGCTTACTTATCTGGAAAGAGGAGACAAAGAAAAGGCCAATGACATCTTTGAACGACTAGTCAAATTAGATGCTGCCTTTGAGGCTGAACACAAGCATTTATTCAATGAGTTTGGTATCAATCTGCGTAAGCAAAAGATGTATGACCAGGCTGTAGACTATTATAGCCGGGCATTGGAACTGAGTCCGAATGATGAAAACCTGCATTACAATATTGCTCGGGCTTATTTTGGCCAAAACAAAATTGATCAGACTTTAACTCACCTCAAAAAGGCCCTGGAACTCAATCCGGACTTGGAAGAGGCAAAAAAATTCATTGAATTTTTAGAAAAAAAACGCCTTATTCCAGAAGGTACCATTAAAACCACAACTAGCTGAATCCGTCATAGTGATAAATGATTGCTGTTCACTGTCAATGTATTGGGAACTAAGGGACCAACCAGACAACTCGGAGCTTTATTCCTGGGCCCAAAAACTAAATATATCTCCCCTTCTAGCCCAGCTTTTATATCAAAGAGGCCTGACAACCCTCTCACAAATGCACTTTTTTCTAAACCCGGGGCTGCGCTATTTAAGCCCACTTCAAAACTGGCCTAACCTACTTTCCGCAGCCAGACTTGTGGCCCAGAGTATAACTCGTGGGGAAAAGCTAGCGGTCTGGGGCGACTATGACGTGGACGGAATTACAGCCACGGCCATGGTCAAAGATTTTTTCTCCCGCCGCGGGTACAAGATTGACCATTATATCCCTAACCGCCTAGAGAGTGGCTATGGCTTAAATATTGAAGGACTGGAACAACTGGCAGGGCAAGGGGTTAAGACCCTGATAACTGTTGACTGCGGTATATCCAGTCATGCTGAAATTGCCAGGGCTAAAGAGTTGGGACTCAAATTAATTGTTACTGATCACCATCTGCCCCAAAAAGACCTTCCACCGGCCGATATTATCGTCAACCCAAAACTCAGCTCCTGTCCCTGTCCTGAACTGGCAGGTGTAGGCGTAGCCTTTCTTCTTTGTGCAGCCCTAAACACCGTCCTTCCGGGAGACAAGCTGGATATCCGCCAGTTTCTGGACCTGGTGGCCCTGGGAACCATTGCGGATATTGTCGACCTGACTGGCGAGAACCGCATCCTGGTCAAAAACGGCCTTCTTCTCTTAAATGAAGCCAAAAGGCCGGGAATCAGGGCTTTAAAAGAGGTTAGCGGCCTGGGAGAGTCGTCCAGCCTGGGCTCTGGTGATGTAGGCTACATCCTGGCCCCCAGAATCAACGCTGCCGGTCGCATTGGTCAGCCGGAGTTGGCCCTGGAACTACTTTTAACTGAAGATATCCAAACCGCCCGCACTCTGGCCAGGCAATTGGACAGATTAAACACAGACAGGAAAAAAATAGAAGATGAAATTCTTAAGCAGGCCAAGGAACAAGCAGCACATCTAACGCAGATAAAGGCTAAACAAGGCCTGGTCCTATACTCTCCGGATTGGCATCCCGGAGTAATTGGCATTGTGGCCTCGCGCATTGTAGATGAATTCTACCGGCCATGCTTGATCTTAACCAAAGAAAACGGGCTGCTAAAGGGTTCCGGTCGCAGCATCCCCGAATTTGACCTCTACCAGGGGCTCTCTGATTTAAGTCATATTCTGCATGGTTTTGGCGGACACAGGCAGGCAGCAGGCTTAAGTTTGCTTCCTGAAAATCTGGATCAATTAAAATCTCTTTTTAACCAGCAGGTAATAGAAGAATTAGGGCCAGAGCCCGTGAAACCCAGGATCGTCCTCGATGCCTGTCTTAACTTCAAGGACCTAACGCCAACACTTTTAAAAGAACTAGAACTACTCCAACCCTTTGGACCGGGTAATCCCAGACCTGTCTTTTTGGGCAAAGATTTACGCGTCCAGAAACAGAAACTCTTTGGTCAAGGTAAACATCTTGGACTATTTTTACGCGACGAACAAGGAAAGATCACCCTAAGGGGCCAGGTTTGGCGCAAAGGAGAAAAATGGGGCCAAAACAACCTGGAAAATAAATCCATAACTATTGCCTTCACCCCAAAACTGTCTCTTTACAACGGTCTTGTAAGTATAGATCTAAATATTAAGGAGATCTTACAGGTGGAATAGAAGAAGCTGGCTGGATTGGGTAGTTGTAAAAAGGTCCTCGACTACTATCTTTTAAGGAGCAAACATGTTTGGATTTTATGGCCGCATTATTGTCATCAATCTTGACGATCAATCTTATACCTTTGAATCAATCCCTGATGAGATCCTAGCTGCCTACCTTGGAGGCAAAGGCCTTGGCACTTATCTCCTTCTAACCATGAACCCAACCGGAGCAGATCCTCTGGGACCGGAAAATCACCTGATTTTTACCACCGGACCTGTTACCCAGAGCCTTATCTGGGGAGGAAGCCGTTATGGCGTGTTTACCAAGTCCCCGTTAACCGGATTCTATACGGAATCGTATGCCGGGGGCAAAGTGCCAGAGGCTATAGACTCTATCGGTGTCGATGCCGTGGTTATCAAGGGCCAAAGCCAAAAACCAACTGCCCTGTCCATTCATCCGGATGGTTGCACTTTTTTTGACGCCTCAGACCTCTGGGGACTGGACTGCTATAAAACCGAAGACGAAGCCAAGGCCAGGTTTAGTCTCAACAAACCTGGATACCGCAATCCCGGAGCAGTCGTTATTGGTCCGGCAGGCGAAAATCTGGTCCGGCTGGCTGTAATTGAAAACGACTACTGGCGCTCTGCAGGACGAACCGGCGTTGGTGCGGTAATGGGCGCCAAAAAACTCAAGGCCATTGTTTTCCAGGGCGACTGCAGACGTCCTTTATATAGCCCCAAGGAGTTGGCCGCCTATAGTAAAAAATTTGTACGTACATATAAGAATAATCCCGGGGTCAAGGCTTACAAAGCCTTGGGCACAACCATGATGGTGGCCATGATGAACACAGCCGGGGCATTCCCGAGCCGTTACTGGCAACAAGGTACATGTGCACATTGGGAAAAAATCAGTGGCGAGACATATCATAAAGAACATCAGGTTACACCACACGCATGTGCCAAATGTTTTATGGCCTGTAGCCGCAAGGCAAAAATAAAAAGCGGTCCTCACCAGGGCCTGACCATTGAGGGGCCCGAATACGAGACGATTTATGCCTTTGGCGGGCTATGTATGATTGAGGAGATGGACCAGATCGCCTATTTAAACGATCTCTGTGATTGTCTGGGGCTGGATACCATAACTGCCGGTAATCTTTGTGCCTTTACCATTGAGGCGGTCAGGCGGGGCAAAGTAAAATATCCCATTGATTACGGCCAGGCTCAGGCCGTGGCCGACCTGTTAAAGGATATAGCCATGCGCAGAGGAATCGGCTCTGTCCTGGCCGAGGGTATTGTTTTTGCTGCCAAAACCTGGGGGCTTGAAGACTTGGCCATCCATGTCAAAGGTCTGGAACCAGCCGGATATGACCCAAGAGTGCTCAAAGGCATGGGCCTGGCCTATGCTGTAGCAGATCGCGGTGCCTGCCATCTGCGTAGCACTTTTTACAAGCCTGAACTGGCCGGACATATCTTGCCTGAGGCAGTTCAGGGCAAGGCCGAAATGTTGATCGATTATGAAGACAGGCTGACCATCTTTGACAGCTTGATCCTGTGTCGTTTCTACCGCGACCTGTATTCCTGGGAAGAGCTGGCCAAACTTGTCCACCTGGTGACTGGTCTTTCCGTCTCTAAAGAAGATTTAAAAAGCATAGCCGCATCCATTGCCGATATGACACGGCAATTTAACCTGCGAGAAGGTCTAAAACCCGAGCATGACCGCCTTCCAAAGCGGCTGCACAGCGAAGCCTTACCTGACGGCCGGAGCCTGAACAAAGAAGAATTTGAATATATGCTTGAGGAATATTATAAATTACGCGGGTGGGACAGTTAATAAATGGATTAAAGGATTCGATAAATAATGCCCTATGTAGGGACCGTAATCTCGTAGCCGTTTTGGCTGCCAGAACACGGAAAATTAAATAAAAAAATTCGACCCAGGAAAGAGCGCTGTGAGACTAACTCCGCTGTTTCTGAGGAAGTCGTACTGATACCAGAACATATC